>CALWRK010000069.1 GCA_944383935.1 uncultured Clostridia bacterium | reverse complement strand
GGCTACGCTCATGCCGAACATGGTGTCCTCGGTCTTGGGGCCGAATTGGGGAGCCGAGCCGTTGCCGGGGGTATATACGGCGTATTCATTCAAGTAGGTGTCCACCACTTCCTGAGGGGAGAGATAGAGCGCGTCGGAGAGGTCATAGTAAATATAGCCGTGTTCTCTTATGACGTCTATTATCCACTCCGTATCCGGGTCTATCGTAGGTTCTTCTTGATTTGAACAAGCCGCCAAAACGCCCGTAAAGACGGCGGCGCACATTGCAACCATAAGGAGAGGTATGATGAGTTTTTTCTTCACGATAATATACCTCACAGTCTTATTTTTAACTACTCTATTCTGCTACTTTGTCTAAAATATTTCAATATTTTCGACAAAATAAGGGAGAAATATCGAAAAATTTTACATTTTTTGCTCAGCGTTTTTTATAGGTTTATTATCCGTTTGCTCGCGCCGGGAGGCTGCGGGTATAAAAAATTTACGCCTTGACCAAAACGGACATATATGCTACAATATCCACGATAAGAGGTGAGATATGACGATTAAAGCTCAAAAATTTTTCACACACAGGGCAACCACATTACTTATAAGTTTCTTCGCCGCACTCGCGCCGCTGTTTTACTATGCGTCGCGCAGCAGCGCGCACGTCTTTTTGGATACGGCTTTATTCGCGGGCTTTTCGCAGGTGGTGTTTTGGCTGATGATGATAAACGCCGTCCTTGCCATGACGGTAGCCGCCATGCGTTGGAGAGTTTCGGCATTTCAGACAGACAGTCCCAAGTGGCTGGCGGCGCTTTCGTGCGCGGCGTTTGCGTTTACCGCATTCTTTGCTGTGGTGAATATCGCCATTTTATGCGTGATGGGCGAGGAATCTTCCCCCATAGTGTGGCGTTCCATGGCGGAACTTTTGCCCTTTGCCTTGGCATATTTAATCGCGGCGCTTTTGGCGTTTTTCTTCCCCTCCGTCACCGATAGAAGGGTGAGGACGGCGATAGCGGTCATAATCATACTCATCGCAGTGTTGGCGATATTGTTCATGCTCTATCCGCCCGTATACTTTGATTTTCTCTCCGATCCCATGGTCATAGACAACGGCGAGGGATATTCCGTGGTATTCGCCACCTCGGCAGCAGGTACGGGATATATAGAATACGAATACGGGGGAGAACGATACAAACTCTACGACGAATCAAGCGGACGGATACGCGGATCTTCTACCATTCACAGCATAGTCGTTCCCTACGAGCATTTGAATAATAACACTTATAGGGTGGGCTCCATGCGTGTTTTTGAGGAATATGCCTATGGCGGCAGGAATGGCAGGAGCATAGTTTCGCAAGACTATGTATTCACCCCCTGCTCCAAAGAGGATATCACCTTGCTGTGCGTTTCCGACTGGCACACGCGCAACAACAAGGCAAAGGAGGCAATTTCACATTTGGGCGAATATGACGCGGTGCTCATGATGGGTGACGCCGCGCCCGGATTGCAATACGAAAGCGAAGCGGCGGAGTATATCGTGAAGTTCGGCGGGGATATAAGCCGCGGCAGTATGCCCATAATATATACGCGCGGCAATCACGAAACGCGCGGTAAGTATGCGTCCGAGCTATCGGTGGCGTTGAAGATGGACAAATATTACTACGAAACGTCTTTCGGCGACTATCGCTTTATCGTGCTGGACAGTGCGGAGGATAAGGAGGATTCCCACCCCGAATACGGCGGGCTTGCGGATTATGAGAATTATCGCGCGCGCATGACCGAATGGCTGGAAGGGCTTGACGCCACGGGACAAAGGACGATAGCGCTCTGTCATGCTCCCTCGCTTTTCATAGAAGAGGACTTGACGGCGCGGGCATGGGCTAAGCTGGAAGATCTGAATTCTTCTTTGCTCATCTCCGGGCATTTGCATCAATGCTATTTGGATAGGGAGAACGAGGCGTTCCCCGTCTATGTCGACGGCGGGCACAGCGGAGGCGATTATATAGCTAGTTTGGTCACCCTCTCTCCAAGCGGAATAGGGTTGAAAGCGTGCAACATGAACGGGGAGGAGATACTTTCGGAATGGGTGGAATGGCGCGCGTGAATATTTTTCCGCAAAAAATTAAAAAATTATATTGTAATGCGCGCATATATATGTTATAATATAGGCAATAACATAGGGAGGATGGTTAAATGGCAGAGTTTTCTTTTGAAGTAATCGAAAACTGCGGTTCTCTTTCCGAATCCGGTAAAGGGTGGAAAAAGGAGATCAAACTTATCAGTTGGAACGGCAAGGAGCCCAAGTACGACATCAGGGAATGGTCGCCCGACGGCGACAAGATGGGTAAGGGCGTTACGCTGAGCAAGAGTGAAATGCGCGAGCTGAAAAAATTGCTCGACGACATGGACCTGGACGACTGACAACCATCTCAATTTAATAGACTGGGGGAGCAAGCCTGCACGGAGATGCGAATTTGTGCAGGCTGTTTCTTTTTCACCGTTCAGGGGTCTGAGGGTGTGCAGGTATACAGCCGCAAGTAATACTTTTGTAAAAGGTTTTCCCCTCGCGCGCAATGCGCCGCATTATGTGTTATAATTTTTTCGTGAAGAAAAAGGTATTGCCCGTAACAATATTAATTCTCTTATTGTGCGTATGCGCCTTGAGCGGATGCGTGGGCATCTCGCGCCTTGCTCGATTGGAAACCCCCGTGATAAGCAGCGAGGGCGGACTCAGCGCCGTATGGCAGGAGGTGGACGGTGCAGGCTCGTACAGTGTGAAGGTGGAGGATATCTCTTCCGCTTCCGTACTTGTAGAAACCACCACGCCGGAGACTGCGTTTTCCCTCGTGGACTTTGCCGACGAAGAGAAAGAACAGAATGTGCGAGTATATGTCACCGCTCTTCCGGCGGACGATACCCGTTCCAAATCGGACGCGGGCAGGTGCGACATAACAATTCCCGCCGTACCCGATCAGGCAATGGTCATGTATGCGGCGGAAGTCATGCCGGCAGCGGCTGAACTTGCGGGGCAGATAACTTCTCCCGATTATACCTATTATCCCGCCACCGACATGGATCTCACCGTGACGTTTGCAAAGGAAGTGAGGGACGTATATCCGTTGGGGGCGTTCAATTACAACTTTGCCTGCACGATTTCCGGCAGCAGCGTGACCTTGCCCAAATCGTATATGCAGCAGTTTTCCGTGGGCGCGTGCTTGCAGCTGAAAGCGGTATTTGCCGACGGGAGCACGGGCACTCATTCTGTATTCGTGGTGGATACGGTGGCAAAACTGACCGCGCCCGTCAGCACGAATTCCAACCTCCAATACGGCGGAGAGGGGTATATCGTATATGGTGAAAGGGAAGGCAGGGATGTGGAATTTACCTTTGCCTCGCAAGTAACGGTGCAAGCGGTCACGTTGGACGGAGTATCCGTTTCCTTCACTGCGGCAAAAGATCCCAACAAGCAGGTGGTGAGTGCGGAAACGCTGAAAGGTCTTACCACCGGCGTGCACTATATCTCCCTTTATACCGACTTGGGCGCGGTCACCGTGCCCGTCATCTACGCGGGGGCGGTGTCATGCGCACCCGAGAATGCTTATATGGATGTGGATGCGTATCCCGAAAGCGTGTATGTGCGCTGGGACGCAGACTTTATGCCTGAGAGTTATACCGTCACCATAAACGGGGAAGAGTATAGCTCTTACGACTATCCCGAGCGTTTCACTGTTAATTCCTTTGACGTCACCGGGCTGGTAAACGTCATGGACGAGAGGGAAGAGGAAGTGGTTATAACGGCGTATCTTCCCGAAAAGTATGGTAAAAGTTACAGCTGTTCCTTCACCTCCGGCGACTATTCTGCTTACAGAGAGTATATAGAGCGCAAATTCTCGTATATGGGCGAGGAATACAATTTCTATATCACAGATGAGGACGAATGGGACGTATTCGTATGCTATACCGCCTTATATTACAGCGATTTGCAAGATGAGGGCAGGAACTATGTGGAAAGCAGCGCATTTGCCTATTCCTACCCCTACAAGACGGTGTCCTTTGCGCTTGGCTTTGACGGTTGGACGGCGGCGGATATCCGCGGCGGCGCTTCCGGGAATTATCGCTGGGGCAAGTACAACGAGGGTTTGCAACAGTACAGAGAGGTGGTCGCATACGATGTAAACCGCTCTTCCTGCACTCAAATAGGGGATAACATCTTCACTCTGATTCTTCTGCACACGGCGGTGCAATCGCCCGATAAGAACTATGCCGCGCTTGACGCCAAATACACTTCGCGTCTGAGGCAGTCGTATACGGCGTCTTTGCCGTATGCGCACTATTCTTCCACGGGCATGGAAGGTGACGCATTCCCCATAGACGAGGTGGAAAAAAGCGTATCCGTGAGCACTTCTTTGGAACTTTATTTTGCCGCCGAGGCGGGCTTGCGCCCTTCCCCCGTGCCGGGCAGCGACGCGGAGCGCATATGGAACGCCGCGCGCGGAGTGCTCAAACGCATCACGGATGAGCATATGACTGACTACGAGATAGTGCACGCGATATACGACTATCTCGTCATAGAGGTAACCTACGACAACGCCGTGGCTGAGTATTCGGGCGATATGGCAGCCACTCAGGACAAATATAATGACGTATACAGATACAACAGCTTCTTTATGGAGGGTGTGTTCGACGATAAGGTGGCGGTATGCAACGGGCTTTCGCAGGCTTTCGTGCTGCTTTGTGCCATAGAGGGAATAGAGAGCGTGAAGATAGCCGGCACCGTTTCGGCGGGCAATCATGCGTGGAATAAGGTGAACATAGACGGTATGTGGTATATTGTGGACACCACTTGGGGCGACGCTTCCGCCACGTTTAATTTCACCGTATGCGAGTGGAACAGGCACGACTATCTGTTGGTGAACCAGTATTCTCTGGAAAAAGGTTCAAGCAGCGTGAGGCATACAGAACAGGAGGGAGTATACGGCAGCGATATATATGCCGGCGGCGTGGGCTACGATCCCTATGCCAATATGTTCTATATTGATAAAGAGGGCGTACTGCACGACCACAAGGCGGATACTTACGAGGAATTAAATGCCATTCTTTCTCACTACGCTCTTGAATACACCGCGCCCGGCGAGTACGTCATCTTTATGGAGATTACCATGCCTAACGTCTATTTCTCTCAGGCGCTGTGGAACAGCCCTTCCGTGATCATTCCCGACGGATTTGAAATAAGCGCCATCACTCAAAGCGCGGATACGAAAGCGGAGATAATAATGAAGAGGGAAGCATGATTTTTACCGATAAAACATATGCGGAAAACATCCTTTCAGAGGCGGCTGATAAGGACTATCAAACCTTTACGAGCCGCCTTACGAATACTAAATACCCCATTTTGGGTGTGAGGATCCCCAAATTGCAAACTATGGCAAAGCGCATTTTACAGGGGGATTATTCCGCTTTTCTCGCCCTTTCTTTCACCTATTTCGAGCACCACCTTTTGCGCGGCATGGTGTGCGCCATGAACAGGGAAGGAGAGAAAGAACACCTCGCCCTCTTTGCCGAATTTATTCCCTACATCGACGATTGGGAGGGCGTGGATTTGATCGCCTCTCGCTATAAAAACTCTTCGGAAAGCTATTTTTCCGCCCTAACCGAATATCTTCGCGATAGGCGCGAGTACGCCGTCCGCTTCGCCCTCGTCGCGCTTTTATCCAACTTCGCCGCCACCCCGCGCGCCGGCGAGATAGTGCGCCTCGTGCGCTCCCTCACCCCCTGCGGCTACATGGAAAAATTCGCCCGCGCGGCAAAATCCCCCCAACGCTCCGCCCAAAACGCGCAACTTGCAGGCACAACCCCCGCGCAACATTCCGCGCCTCACTTGGCGCGGCAAGAACCCCGCCTTGGCGGCTATATCCCGCTTTCCGCTCCCGCCGTCTGCGGCTCGGCAACCCCGCCTTGCGGCTATTACGTCCTCATGGGCGCGGCATGGCTGCTCTCCGTCCTCTACCTTACGGAAAAATCCGCCGTCCTCTCCTACCTTAGCGACCCCGCGCAAGATCCCGCCACCCGCTTAAAAACCATCTCGAAGATCCTCGATTCCTTCCGCGTCCCCCCGGATGAAAAACAATCTCTCCGCGCCCTGCGCCAAGTGATAAAAGAAGAGGGCAGATAATCTGCCTAAAATATCAGTCGGGTACTTGTTTTTGCACGAAATTTTATAATAAGGACAGGCGCTTTTTGCAGAGGGGCGCTTTTTATTTTACAGCGATTTTAAGAAGGCGACCAAAAGTTCGCGCTGCGTTTGAGTGAGGTTGGGGAAGGTGAAGGTGTAGCTGTTTTCGGGGGATTCGGGTGTGAAAAATTCTTGAAGGGTGATGTCTAAACCCCAGCAGATGTTATCTAAATATTCTATTGTGGGGCTTTTTTCTCCACGTTCAAGTTGATATATATAAGTAGGCGAAACGCCGGCGCGAGTTGCCAGCTTGTTTTGCGTCATCCCCTTTGCAATGCGCAGGTTGCGTATTCTTTTTGCCACTTCGCTCCTATCCATAATCTCACCTCATATATTAAACTATAGTTCTAGTTTACACGCCCATATAGCTCATTTCTTTAACTATAATGTTGACAAATGTAAACTATTGTGATACAATTTTTACAAAAGTAACAAAAAGTAACAAAAAGTAATAAAAAGTAAAAAATGTATGAAAAAAAGTCCGGCAAACGAATCCCAAACTAAATCAAAAGAGCGCGTGCGCGACCATGGCGAGGTATTTACCGCGGAAAGGGAAGTAAAAGCCATG
>CALWRK010000068.1 GCA_944383935.1 uncultured Clostridia bacterium | reverse complement strand
GTTAGATGAAGGTAAAAAATATCGCTTTTCGGAAGTAATGATAGCTTGCCTTTTTTCATTGCTATGAACTTCCGAAACCTCTCACTCTTTTATTTTCTCGCAATTCACCGTTTCTTCCGCCCTCATGCTCTTGTACTTGGCAAAGAACACTCCGGCGCGCTTCAAAAGGTATATCGCCAAAGGGAAAAGTCCCAGCTCGAAATCGTCCCGCGGCTTGCCAATGCGGGCGTTGCGCACGTCGCGGATTTGGTTTAGTTTTTTGTTGCCTATATAAAAGCCGAACATGGCGGCAATGACCATGCCCAGCACCAAGACGATGGATACCGCCCTCAGCCATGTGGGAACGACGCCGCCCGTGACGTAGCCCAAGATGGTGCCGTAGACAATCTTGGCTATGACCATGCCCTGCGGTTTGGCAAAGTCGGGGTAGATGATGCCGTTATACATGAGCACTGCGTAGACGACTATGCCGGCGATACCGACAAAGGGAATCCAGATATCCTTTATTTCGAATCTGCCCACATTTAGGAAGAGGAGCAAGCCGCCCAGCCAGAGTATTTCGTGGCGCATGACGGAGATGACCAGCGTTGCGCCGTTTTCCGCGTCCGTGAGCATGGACGCGGGCGAAAAACAGCCGCCTATTATAAAGCCCACGCCCGTGACCATGCCGCAGAAGGAGGCGAAAGACTGCATCTTTCTGCCGCCGACGATGACGCATACGGAAAAGATGAAATAGCTTATATGAGAAAATTCAGAGGGATATTTATGCAAGGCGCGCTGGTCCAGGAAGTACCACACATGAAAGGCGAACACAAACAGGGCTATAAGGTAAGTGAGCACATAACTTATGCGCCTGTGGTTGCGAAGCGCCACCGCCAGCAGCGTTTCGGCAACAAGTATGCCGATGAGCATAACTGTCATTCCCGCAGGCGGAAATCCCGGCCAAACAGACATTCTTGCCCCTCCTAAACGCCCAGCTATATGCCGACGCAGTTGTAATATTTCTCCCTGGCGGCACTCTTGCGCGCCTTGAACGTTATTCCCTTATATTTTAGCGCTTTTATCAAAAAAGGCAATATCCCTATTTGAGGATTTTCGTAGTATCCGCCCAATTTCATCCTCTTTTTCTCCCTGGCGGCGTTTATTCTGGTATTGAGCAGATAGTAAAGCACCAGCGTACCCACCACCGCGACGCCTATGCCTGCGGACGTGGCTATACGCGCAGCCATGGGCAGTGGCTTGTGCGTGACGTACTCCAAGATATTGCCCTGCACTATGGTTATTATCTGCATGGTTTCCCTCTCCCCTTCCGCAAAGCCGGGGTATACAAGGCCGTAATACACGAGCAGAGAAAAACCTATCATCATCCCCACGCCCAGTACCGCTATCCATACATCGCGCATACGCAGCCTGCCCACATTGAAGAAGATGAGCCAGCCGCACAGCCACATCGCCTCATGCCTGACTATGGATATGGCAAGTTCCACGGCGCTGAACGAGGTGGTGAGCAAGGATACGGGGGAGATGACTCCCGCCAGCACATATCCCAGTCCGGTGAGCATGGAACAATATCCCGCCAAGCCCAGCAGTTTTTTACTGCCCATGACTACGGACACCGCCATCACAAAATAGCTTATATGTGAAAATTCCACGGGATACCAGCCTCTTCTGCCTCTGTTTATGCCGAAGTAGACGGAATTGAATATGAGTAACACGAGCGCCAGTATAAAGGCGAGGCGCGTACTTGCGGTGCGCTTATTGCGCAATAAAATCACCAATATCGTGCAGGCGGCGAATATGCCCAGCATGAGCGCCACTATGCCGCCGGGCGGGAAGCCCGGCCATACGGAAGGGCGCACGGGTATGGTTTCTGCCGTGTTGTGTACGGGCGGAGTCATGGCGTTACCTCCAAAAACGTATTCTCTATTCACCCCTTGCGGATATACCGCATATTTGTCGTAAACCTCTATTGCTCGGGAAAAATTCCCTTATTTTATGCCTTATCGTCCGCCTTTTCCCTATTTTGAGGTTCGGTACAGACGCCCGTCTCCTGCATCGCTTCCAGTTCGTCGCAGTTGTATTCCTTGCTCTTTTTGAAGTGCGGACGGGGCAGTTTTGTCACGCCGGCGCGCTTAAACAGATATTTTACAAGCGGAATTATGCCCAACTCCAAAGCGTCCTCCTTGCCGCCGTGCATAAGTTGCTTTTTCAGGCGCCTGTCGTAGACGAGGTTGTTTACCTTGAAGTATGCCACCAGCGCCGCCGCCACAAGTATGAATATGCCTATCACCGTGAGTACGCGCACCGCCATGGGCAGTTCACCGGAGACCACATAACTTAAAATGGTGCCCTCCGCTATCTTGATGATGACCATGTCGTCCCACTTGACGAAGTCGGGATAGATGATGTGATAGTGTACCAGGAAGGAAAAGCCCACTATGAGCGCGATGCCCAGCACGGAGATCCAAATATCCTTAATATTGAAGCGCGCCACGTTGAGGAAGAGGAGCAAGCCTCCCAGCCAAAGCAGTTCGTGCCTCATCACGGAGATAAACAAACTCACGCCCGACGCCGCGTCGTCCAGCATGGATTGGGGAGAGAAACAGCCCGCTATCAGGAAGGCAAGCCCGGTGAGCATACCGCAAAAACCGGCAAAGGACTGCATCTTCTTGCTTCCGAACACCACAGATACGCTGAATACAAAGTAACTGATGTGAGAAAACTCCACGGGATACATACTTATCTTGCTCTGATCTATGAAATACCAGATGTGGAACACCAACACGAAAAGCGCTATGCAATAGGTGAGAATGTAGCTGGCGCGCCTGTGATTGAACAGCGCAAACGCCAGTACCGTTTCGAGCACCAGCCAGAGAATGAGTATTATGGTGAGTCCCCAGTCGGGGAAGTTGCCCCACACGTTAGGCATAAGCCCTCCTTTGCGGAGAACTAAACCGCCGTGCAGTTGTAATACTCCGCTTTCTTATATGTCTTTTTCTTCCCGATAAGCCTTTCCGCGAGCGGAAAGATGCCTATCTCCGTAGTGTCGTACTTCGCGCCTATCTTAGCGCACCTTTTCACCTTGTACTTGTAATACCTGTCGTTTACAAGGTAGAAGAGGATGAGCGTTGCCGCCAACATGGAGCAGTAACTCGCGAAAGCGCGCATCTTTTTGCTCCCCGTGACCACGGTTACGCCCGGTACGAAATAGCTGATATGCGAGAACTCCTCGGGATAGATCCCGTTGTCCGCTATCTTGTAGCGGATGAACTCTTGCGATTTTGTATATCAGCAAGATCGTAGCCACCGTAAATACGAGTATGTAACTCGCCTTTCGATGATTGCGCAGTGCGACGACCGGCAGCGTTTCCAATAAAAACACCGCCACTATTACGGTTGTAAGTTGCCCGGCAGTTATTCCCGCCATTTCGTCCCCCAAAAAGCCGATGATTATACCCGAAGTTCCTTCGCGCATGCGCTCACTCTTTATATAATAGACTGTTTGTCGGACTTTTTCAACTGTTTTTTGCCCACTCTACCCTTTTTGTATATATTTTTCGAGTAATTTTTTGTAAAATTACCTCGTTTTCACCCCATTTTTGCATGATTTATCTCATTTTTACAAGAAAAATTATGGATATTATGGGAATTTTCCTTTCTCATCTTGCCATTTCTATCTCCCCCGGCTATGTTATACCGAATGCGAAGAAAAATATGAAAAAACACCTTTTCCGCGCGCTCTGCTTCCTTTTGGTTTTCTCCGCCGCTGCCGCGGCGTTCCCCTCCTGATCTCTTGAAAAAGACGTGTTTGCTGTAGAAGTATGTGGAAGTTGACGACAATATGACCGATAACTATAACCCGGAAAAGATGAACGCCCCGCCATGGGCTTTTCGAGGGCGTTGCCCGCACTTTTCCGCTTGGGTATATAATATGGACTTTTACGGCGCTCCGTCCGTTTTCCCCCCTGCGAAGGTGCGGAAAGCGCAAACGTACCCTCGCCCGATTTGCCCGAAAAAATGACGCGGGAATAAATTGACTTTGCCAAATTCTTCATCACCCCCGAAACCGCCATTGCGCCGGGCGCAACGGATGCGATGGTACTCATCGCCGCCGCCGTTTTTATCATAGACGAAGCGGTCAAAAAGAGAAAGCAAAAATATTACAATACTTTTAAGAATGAGTATTGACATTGCCGCGCGCGCAAGCGTATAATTGAATTACGGACGAAATTTCGCGAGGAGTCAAAATGCTTAAACTTACGGAGATTGTTAAAGATTACAGGGCGGGCGACAACATCGTCCGCGCATTGGACGGGATTTCCGTAGAGTTTCGCAAGAGCGAGTTCGTGTCCGTGCTGGGCGCGTCCGGTTGCGGCAAAACCACCCTCCTCAATATCATCGGCGGACTGGACAGATACACTTCCGGTCAGCTGAATATAGACGGTCAGGACACCGATACTTTCAAGTCTGTGGACTGGGATTTATACCGCAATCAACGCATAGGTTTTATTTTCCAAAGTTACAACCTGATCCCGCAGATATCCATTCTGGCAAACGTAGAACTTGCCCTCACCTTGTCCGGCGTATCGTCCAAGGAGAGAAAGCAGCGCGCGCAGGAAGCCTTGGAGAAGGTGGGACTGGGCGCACAGTCCAAGAAAAAGCCCAACCAACTCTCTGGCGGACAGATGCAGCGCGTTTCCATAGCCCGCGCGCTCATAAACAATCCCGACATAATCTTGGCGGACGAACCCACGGGCGCTTTGGACAGCATCACGAGCGTGAACGTGATGGAGCTGCTCAAAGACATATCCCGCGACAGGCTGGTGATAATGGTCACCCACAATCCCGAACTTGCGGAGAGGTACAGTACGCGCATCATCCGTATGTCGGACGGCAAGATAACGGGCGACACCATGCCCTACGATTCGGGCGCGGAAGATGAAGCGCGCGTTCAAGCGGAAAAGCTGGCGGGAGAAAGCGCTTTCAAAGAACCGGAGGGCAACGCCTTTGAAGAGGGGACTCGCAAGGCGGTTCGCAAGTTGCGCAAGCAGAAAAAGGCGCGTTTGAAGAGGACGTCCATGAGCTTTTTCACGGCGGTGGCGCTCTCTTTTCAGAATATACGCTCCAAGATAGGCAGAAACCTCATGACGGTGGGTGCAGGCAGCATAGGCATTATATGCGTATGTTTGGTGCTCGGACTTTCCACCGGCCTTACCGGATATATAAACTCCATGGGTGAGGAGATGCTCGCCGCAAATCCCGTGATGATAGGTTCCATAAGCGCGGATATAACCCCCTTGCTCACGGGCGAAACTACTTTCCAAGACATCTTGGGCGAAAACACCTACCCCGACAGCGACGAGATCTCGGGCGAAACCAGCTCCTTGGTGGAGCAGATGATGCAGATGGTGGCGATGAACACGATAGACGAGGAATTCGTGAACACCATTAAGGAGGAGATAGAACCGCTGGCGAGCGCGGTGGTGTACGACTACGGATACGACGCCATGCTCCTGTCGCAAGTGAGTACGGAGTACGAGGGCATAGAAGATTACGGCGGTTTGGGCGGACTCGTGGGCGGCGCCTCCGGCGACGGCAACCCCTTCGGACAGGTGAACGGCATAGGCAATGTGTCCACCGCCCTGGGCTTACAGCCCCTTGCCGGCGAAGAATACTTTGATTTGATGGCGGGAAGCCTCCCCTCCTCCCCCACGGAAGTCGTGCTGGTGGTTTCGGGAAGCAACACTGTTTCCGACGCGATAATGGCGGCTTTGGGCGAATACAAGAACACCCTAAAAGCGGAAGAGTTTGTGGGCAAGCAGATAAAAATGGTGTATAACGACGAAAAATACGTCCGCGCGGCTACGGACGACGGCAGCACCAAATTCACCCTGCGCACTGACTACGACGTAATGTGGAACTCCTCTTCCGACGAGGTGGAAACGCTGACAATATGCGGAGTGATCCGTCCCAAAAAACTCAACGACGCGGGCACGGCGCTCGGCTCCATGACCGCAGGCATAGCCTATGGGGACGAGTTTATGGATATGGTCTATGAACACGAGCACGATTCGGTGGTGGTCACCGCACAGAAACAGGACGAAAACAAAAATCACGACGTGACCGTAACCGACGGCGACGACGCCCTCTACAGCGGTATCCTGTCCTATATTATCTCCGTATCCGGCAACGTCACCAACATCTACGACCCCATCGTCATGGACGTACTCACCGACTTTATGACGGGAGTATATCCCCTTTACGATTCCAAAATATCCATCCTGGGCGGCAGTACCGTACCCATAGCTATAAACGTATATACCCTAAACTACGAGGTGAAAAACGCCGTCCTCGCCGCCGCCGACGCCAATAACATAGAGTACACCGACACCGCCGGCATGATAACCGGGATGCTCTCAAATATCGTCAATGTCATCTCCGTGGTGCTCATCTGCTTTACTTCCGTATCGCTGATAGTGTCCTCCGTGATGATAGGCATAATCACCTATATCTCCGTGGTGGAGCGTACCAAGGAAATAGGCATCCTGCGCTCGCTGGGCGCACGCAAGACGGACGTGGCGCGCGTGTTCATAGCCGAATCGCTTATGATAGGCCTCGCCGCCGGTATTCTGGGCGCACTGCTTGCATATCTCATCTCCGTACCGCTCAACTTCGCGGTCACGGCGGTGCTGGGCGAAATGCTCGCCGGCGCAACCATATGTATCCTCCAACCTCAACACGCACTACTGATGGTGGGCGTTTCGGCGCTGCTCACCGTCATAGCGGGATCTATACCGTCTTATATCGCCTCGAAGCGCGATCCGGTGATAGCACTGCGCAGCGAATAAAAAAAATAAGCGAAAGAGAAAAAGG
>CALWRK010000067.1 GCA_944383935.1 uncultured Clostridia bacterium | reverse complement strand
CGCTTGTTGGATTTGAATATGGCAAGAGGGGAAGCCCCGGAGTTGTAGTCGCCGGCAGGCTCCATATGCGCGAGCACCTCGCTGCCGTCCAAGCCCTTCCACTTGAAGGTGGAGTGGGGGAATTCGTTCACCGTATTGGACATTATCTTTATCGTCATAAAGTAGTCCATACCGCAGCCCTTGATCACTTGGGGCAGGGTGGCGGGGAAGCCGAAGCAATCGGGCAACCAGCACATCTTCATGTCCTTGCCGAACTCCTCCTTGAAGTAACGCTTGCCGTAGAGGAACTGCCTTATCCAGCTTTCGCCCTGGGGCAGATTGCAGTCGCTTTCCACCCACATTCCGCCTTGTAACTCTATCCTGCCTGCTTCCACTTGCTTTTTGACCTCTTCAAAAAGCTGCGGATAATCTTCACTCAGCCACTCGAACATCTGCGGCTGGGACTGGGCAAATATGAACTTGTCGTACTTTTTGATGTTGCGCAGTTGGTTGGCGAACGTTCTGCCTACCTTGCGGTGAGTTTCGCGCATGGGCCACAGCCATGCCAGGTCGATATGCGCGTGACCTACGGCGTAGTGCGTAACGGCGGGATAGTCTATGGGAGCATACAAGGTGGGGGAGAGCACTTCGCGCGCCTTTGTTGCGCCCTGTTCTTTGTATGCGCTCCACGCCGCTTTCATTCCCTCGTCCAAGGCTGTGGCGCGGGCGATGTATTTCTCCGCCTTTTCCGCGTCCTTTTCTTTGAGATCCTCCGCGTCGCCCAGCAGCTTGCACATGAGGAAGTAACACTCGATATAGTCGTAGTAGTAGCCGTTTGCCTCCTCGTCCATTGTGGCGATGTCGTACCTGCGCAGGTGCGCCGCCATATTCTCAAAGCGCAGCTTGCCGTTGAAGCCGGCGTCCACATAAAGTTCTATCTGTTCTCCGCCCTCCGCGCAGTCGGATATGTCCACTATCTGCTTGCCTATGGAAGAGTGGAACAAGTCGCCCTTGGAGAGCACTTGGGTTATGCCCTGCAAGATATTGCCGTCCTTGTCGTATACAAGACCTTCGCCCTGCAACTTTATGCGGGCAACCACTTTCTTGCCTTTGGCTTCTGCGGGGACGGTGCCCGTAAAACGGAACCACGCGCAGCCGAATTTATCCGCCCACTTTTGCATAAAGTGCATATTTTTGAACTTATTTTTGTCCAAATCCTCCCACTTTACGGGTTCGTCGGAGAGTATGCCCTGAGGCTTCAAAGACCCTATCTTTTTGTAGATCTTGCCCTTCAAACTCATCAGATTGAACGCATGAGAGCAATTTGCAAAAGCCTTGGACACGAAATTTTTGTCTTTACCCATAATAACTCCTTAGGTTTGCGCGCTGTGCGCCATTATTGTATCATATATAATTTATCATAAAATATGCGCCGTGTAAACTAACTGCGCGCTATATTTTTGCGCGTATGCGTACATTATACGCCATATTCCGCCTTTCAGTCAAAATAATCCGTCTTTTTCAGCTCCAATTTGCCCAAATACCTGTTATAAAAAGACAAAAAGTAGTCGTCGCACATACAGGCGATAAAGTCCGCCGCGACTCTCTCCGGATGTTCTCTGTCCGCCCGCCTGTAAGCCTCCACAAAATCCGCTTTGGCATATATGTAGGGGAAATATATCTTGCCCAGTAATCTACCGCCGTGCAGCAAATCGTCCAACGCGAATTCGTACGCTTCTTCCACCGCCGCCTGCATTTCGGCGGACTTACTCTCCGTGATACCCGTACTCTCCGTCTTGTAGATATAGGCATAATTTTCGCGCATACCCATTACTAGGGCGGTATATAACTCGTCGGATAGGCATATACAGTCCTTTTCGTAGCTGTTGAAGATGATGTCCTCTCCCGCCGCGCGTATTATCTTGTGATTGAGCACTCCCGCGCCGTAGTCGGTGTAGTCGTTCAGATTGTGCACGCCCAATCTGTCCGCGTCTTGCCTGTCCTTCCCCAGATAGGCGATGACGTCGCATATGCGCACCAGACAGCCCTCCAAGGTGGCGGGCATGAGTCGGGGTTGTTTTATCTCTCCGCGGTATGCCAGCTCCAGCTTTTCTTCCAACTCCTTAAAAGAGCGGGTGGCAAACTCGTTCGGTTTATACTCTTTAAGCACCTGTTCGCCGTTATGGCAGAGCACGCCGTCTATCACCGGCAGGGACATATCCGAGCGGGTGATGTGGTCCAGGTAGCGGGCGGATTGAACGTGATGAGCGAACGTATAGCCATGTTTTTTTGTGGCGGCGTTCAGCCACACCTCGCCCTTGTGCCCGAAGGGCGCGTGCCCTAAGTCGTGCGCGCACGCGATGGCTTCTATCAAATCGCAATTAAGTCCCAGCGCCCTGCCTATGGTGCGGGCTATGCGCGATACAAGTCCCACATGGGAAGCGCGCGTGGATATGTCGTTGTTCGCGTGCAGAGAAAACACCTGCGTCTTGCCGCCGTAGCGGTTGTATTGCGCCAAATTTATGATGGCTTCGCAGTCGCGCACATAGCCGCGGCGATAGAAGTTGTAAGCATACTCCGACCTGCGCAGGCAGTCTTTTTCGCGTGCGGCATAGGGGGAGAGCGCGTCCTCTGCCGCCTTCGCCCTTTCCAGCACTTTTCTTGTTATCTCTATCTTTTCTTTTTCGTCCATTCTTCTATTATAGCAGAATAATGGAAAAAAGTGAAGCGCGGAGTTTTGTCCACGCGTTTTACAAAATCCTTACCCTCATTTTACCGTCGCTTAACCGCCGTGCAACGATAATTTAACAAAATCGGGATAAACTGTAAATGTAACAAGAGGAGGCAGAAAGAAATGAAAAAAGCTATGAACAAAAATAAAAATATCACCGTGGAAGAACAGTTTAAGCGCAGGCAGAAGGAGGCGGCAATCGTCACTTCCTTAACTTTTGGCGTGCTGGGCGCAATCGTGGGCGGCTTGGGCATAGCGCTCGCCGTATCCGGAGTAAGCGTGATGACGAGCATAGGCGGCGCCGTCGCCGCGCTCGCCGGTTTGGGAATGCTGGCGTGCGCCTATCCGCTGTACAGGAAGATAGACGGTAAAAAAGACCTTTGCGACTACCGCAAGTGACGCATAAAAAAGCCTCATGCAAAACATGGGGCTATCGCGCTTTAATGCGGGAGCGGCGACCTTATGTCAAATGCGGCGCCGCGGTGTTTTGAAAAATCCTCACGCCTTTGCCGTGAGGATTTTTACGCTGTTGCCGAAAAGCATTTTTTCGATATTTGCGTTTACGCCGCGCTTATCATCGCCGCACCGTCCGTTATGGATTCCTTTATTCCGGTTACGGCTTCCACTATCTTTTGGAAAACGTTATTTTCCATCATCCAAGCGGACACGCTGTCCAAAGAGGAGGCGACCTGCGTCACATCTCCGTCGTAGTTCAGCACCGCCACGATGGACACATAGCAGTAGAGCACGAATCCGAACGCCAAAAAGCCCAAGCCCGCGCCCACGACGGCGCCCACCAGATGGTTTACGATATTGAGCGCGCCCTTTATCTTTCCGCCCTTTTTATTCACGAAGTGCATTATTATCGCCTTTATTACGGAAAGAATTATGAGCGCGACGAAGAACACCGCTATAAAGGCAAGGCTGCCGGAGAGTATGCCTTCCAGCCACTCCTGACCGAAATAGTCCTGCGCGGCAAGGGCATTTCTTATGGGCTCCACGCCCAAGGCGCCGGCGGCGAGGGAAAGTCCCACCACCAGTACGGTAAGTAGCATCCTGATAAAGCCTTTCCAAAGCCCCAGCAGGACAAACAGACCCAGAATGACAAACCCCGCTATGGAGATTGTGGAAATCTGGCACATCAAAAACATGGCAATCCTCCCGAGAAACACGTTCTCATACATACTTATTTTAGCCCGATAAGGGCGGTATGTCAATATTACAAGATAAATTTTACGCCCGGGCAGCGGCGCGGGCGGGGCTGCGGGAGGAGATATAATTTATTATCTTCTCCGTCACGTCCGCCGTCTTTTTTGCCATATATTCGGCAAATTCTTCACTGCTCAAAGCCAGGCGGGAGTAGTTGTCCTCTCCCTTTTCCCCCACTACGGCGAGCACTCCTATATCCCCCACGCGCGCGCCGTCTCTGCCCAGCGCTCTGCCGGGATAAAGTCCGTTTTTGGTGATCTTCACCCGCCCTATGTCTGCTTTTTCGCCCAAAGCCGCGTCCACGGCTATCACCAGATCGCTTGAATGGCATATGCGAATCAGGTTCTCGTATACGCAAAGTTTATGGGCGTTTATGTTGCTTATGCTGTCGCCGTACACGAAACAGTTCACCCCGCGCGCTTTCAGGATATCTCCCACCCTGGGTCCCACGCTGTCGCCCGTAACGCGCATGGTTCCTATGCACAAAACTACCGTGTTTATCTTACTCATGGTATAAATTTTGACCAAAGGCGGAAATTTATACGCGCGGCAATTACAAAAATAAGCAATATATTTATCCTCGGAACGCCGCGCGAGTTATGGATAAGGGCGAAGATGGGAAACATAATAATAAAAAACTATGTTTGTGCGCTTACAAAGTATTTACTTGACTAATGTGGTTTTTTATATTATTATAATTGTAATCTATATTAGGCGAGTACATATAATGTACATAAGCAGGGGATAACAAAGTGACGAAAAATCAGAAAATTTTGAGAATAGTCCTCATAGTCATTGCCATAGTGGTGATAGCGCTTCTGCTGTGGATGATCTTCTCTCCGTCCGGTCCGGAGGAGATAGATTATACCACGGACGAGGAGGGCAGGCACGGACTTGTGGATATGATAGTTGCGGGTGAAGTGCAAGCCGTTTACGTCAACGGTTACAGCGCATACGTTTTGACGGTAGATCAGCAGATGTCCACCGCGGAATTTTTGAGGAACCCCACATCTTCCGCAAAATACTTCTGCTATATGCCGTACAGCTACGCCCTGAACAACACCGTTTATACCAATCCGGAAACGCAGGAAGAAACCTCGCTTTCTTCCATGATAACTCTGCGCTATGCCAACGCGCAGAGCAATTCCACGCTCACATCTCTGATCGTGCCCATAATAGGCGTGATAGTCATAGGCATAATCATCTTCTTCATCTTCCGCCAGAGCGCGGGCGCGAACAAGCAGGCGATGAATTTCGGCAAGCTCAAAGCTCGCGTGAACATGAACGTCAAAGTGCGCTTTGACGACGTAGCGGGCGCGGACGAGGAAAAGGAAGAACTGCAAGAGATAGTGGAATTTTTGAAATCTCCCGCAAAATTCACCGCACTGGGCGCAAGGGTGCCCAAGGGCGTACTCTTGGTGGGACCTCCCGGCACGGGTAAAACTCTGTTTGCAAAGGCGGTGGCGGGCGAAGCGGGCGTGCCCTTCTTCTCCATCTCCGGTTCCGATTTCGTGGAGATGTTCGTAGGTACGGGCGCAGCCAGGGTGCGCGATTTGTTCGACCAGGCAAAGCGCAATATGCCCTGCATAGTGTTCATCGACGAAATAGACGCCGTGGGACGTCAGCGCGGCGCGGGCTTGGGCGGCGGTCACGACGAGAGGGAACAGACGCTCAACCAGCTGCTCGTGCAGATGGACGGCTTTGAAAAGAACGAGGGAATCATAGTCATGGCGGCTACAAACCGCGCGGACATCCTCGACCCCGCCCTCCTGCGTCCGGGCAGATTCGACAGGCAGATATATGTATCTCTTCCCGACGTGAAGGGCAGGGAGGCTATATTTAAGGTGCACTCGCGCAACAAACCGCTCGCTCCCGACGTATCCTTTAAGATACTCGCGCGCATGACCAGCGGTTTTTCCGGCGCGGATATAGAAAACCTGCTCAACGAAGCGGCAATCCTCGCCGCCCGCGCGGGCAGAAAAGTCATCGTCATGGTAGACCTTTTGGAGGGCATAAATAAGGTCATCGCCGGTCCTCAGAAGAAGAGCCGCGTGGTCACGGAAACGGATAAGCGCATCACCGCTTATCATGAATCGGGTCACGCGATAGTTGCAAAACTCCTCCCCGGTTGCGACGAGGTGCAGGAGGTGAGCATCATCCCCCGCGGCATGGCGGCAGGCTACACGCTCACCCGTCCCGAAACGGACGACAGCCACGTCACGCGCAGTAAGCTGCACGACACCATAGCTATGATGCTGGGCGGCAGGGCGGCGGAAGAGATAGTCATTCACGACATCTCCACGGGCGCGTCCAACGACATCCAGCGCGCCACTCAGATAGCGCGCAGCATGGTTACGGAATGGGGTATGTCCGACGCCATAGGCAATATATATTTGGGCGGCGACAAGGAGGTGTTCTTGGGTAAGGACTTCGGCACCACTCACACATATAGCGAAGAGCTGGGCGGCGTGATAGATGTGGAGATCCGCAAGATAATAGACGGCGCCTACGAGCGCGCCCTGTCCATTCTGCGCGAACACCGCACCATATTGGACAACATGGTAAAAGTTCTCTATTCCAAGCAGACCATCTACACCGATGAGGTGAATATGCTATTTGACGGCAAGAGTGCGGAAGAAGTCATCGCAGACATAGACGAACGCGCCAGCAAGCGCGACGCGAGATATGGCGCCGCCAAGCCGGACAGCGCAATGCGTCCCGTGCACATCGTGCCCGAAAGGAAGCCCGCCGCGGAGGAAAATTCCGAGGCAGGGGCGGAAAAATCGCAGGATACTCCGTCGGAAGTTCCCGCTCCCGAGGGCGAACAACCCGCATCGCCCGAAGAAAAGCCCGAGGGCGCAGAAACGCCGAATAAAGGCGAAAAGCCGAAAGAGAACGAATAACAATATATTCAAGCGAAAAAGGAGCGGCAACGCTCCTTTTTTTTGCGCAAGT
>CALWRK010000066.1 GCA_944383935.1 uncultured Clostridia bacterium | reverse complement strand
TTTCTATGACAAAGACGGATGGGAGCACGACCCCAGCAAGGGCTCGTGCTGCACGCGATTGGGCGAACTCGCTTGCACAATATGATACCTACCTTCTTCGCCACCAATCGCTGTAAGGCGAATCCCACCGTCTCCGCCATAGCAAAAAGACTCCGCTCAGGGGTCTTTTTTCTATGACAAAGACGGATGGGAGCACGACCCCAGCAAGGGCTCGTGCTGCACGCGATTGGGCGAACTCGCTTGCAAAATATGATACCTACCTTCTTCGCCACCAATCGCTGTAAGGCGAATCCCACCTCTCTGCCATAGCAAAAAGACTCCGCTCAGGGGTCTTTTTTCTATGACCGAAATGAATACAACTCAGTTGAACAACGCATTCAGCTGAGTTTTTATTTGAGGCAACTTCTCTTGAATGGTGGAAAGTTATAGAGAAAAAGCGCCCGAAAAGGGGCGCTTTTTAATAAATCGGATTATCTGCTGCGGTGCGTCTGCGGCGGAGATATCCGTCGCGGCGTCGTGGTGCGCGGATATCCTCCGTTTTTTCGAAAAGACCGCCTCAGTCTTGGTTTTGAATGTCGCTTTCTTGGCTCTCCTTTGCGGAATTTTGAGGCGCATCGTCCGCACTAGGCATCTGCACTCCGCCGGCGGCGAGGTCCATTCCCGCAAATTCGCCTATTTCGGGGTCTATGCCTTGGGCGGCGAGGGCTGCCTGTTCGTGGCGCTTGTGCAGTTCTTCCTTTATCATATCGAACCTCTCCCTGCCCATATTGGCTTTATACGAGAAGATTATGGAGATGAGGAAGATGACGCCCGGCAGAACGCCCAACACTATGCGCACCGCCAGAAGCGCGCTTTGCGGCTGGTCGATCACGCTGCCGTCCGTGCTCTCGGTATAACCGAACGCCTCCAACAGCAGCGATACGAGCGCGATGGATACGCCGCTGGCTATCTTATACATAAACTGCGTTATGCCGTAGTATGCTCCCTCGCGGCGAACTCCGTTTACATACTCGTCCACTTCCACCACGTCGGGGACGCTGGCATACGGCAGTATTTGGATTGCGGACATCCCCGCACCGGCGAATATGCAGAGCAAGATGGTACTCCATATGGTATTTACCGGAACGAAGATGGCAAAGATGAGCACCACCGCCATATATACGCACGCTATCGCATACACCTTGTGCTTGTTGAATTTTTCCGCAAGTTTCACCCACAGCGCGGAAGAGATTATCGCGCATACGAGCGGTATCGCCACGAAAACCATAGCCATGGTTCCGCCGCCGAAGCCGAGCGAATCGTTTATAAAGAACATGAATATCGCCATGATGATGTCAAAACCCACCATGCTGAGCAAATAGCACATCATGATATTGCGGAATTCGGGGAGTTTGAAAAACTCTTTCAGTGTGGCGAAAAAGCCCTTATTATTTTCCGGCGCCACCGAAACGCGCTCTTTTATATTGTAGCCGCTGAAAAACATTATCACCACGGCTATGGCGGCGAAGATGCCCGCGGCAAGCAGATAGGCGCGCTTCAAGTCGCCGAAGACGCCGTAAAACACGCTTTCCATGCCGTCTGCCAAGAGGGCGAATACCGCTGCGCCCAGAATGAGTCCCACGTTCGCAAGCGCGATGCGGATGCCGTTGAGCGAAGTGCGCTCGTCATAGTCGTCCGTCATATTCGCCGATACGGCGTTGTAAGGGATGTAGACCACCGTCCACGCCGTGTTGAACAGCATATACGCAAACGTATAATATAGCATTTTCTCCCACTGTTGATCCGCGCCCGCCGGCACCAGCCACAGCAGCAGAAAACACAGCCCGTACGGAATCGCGCCGAAGAGCATATATACCCTGCGTTTGCCCCATCTGCTGTTTGTCTTATCGGTGATTCTGCCCATGAGGTAGTCGGTAATGGCGTCCCACGCCTTGGCGATGAGGAATACCGCCGAAGCAAGCCCGGGATTCAAACCGCCGACATTTACGAAAAAGTAGAGCAGATAAAAAGAAATGGCTGCAAATAAGATGTTTGCAGACAGATCTCCCATGCCGTAAAATACCTTCTCTTTTGCCGAAAGTTTCATATAGTGCCTCCTACTGTCCCCAATAAACGAGGAGCACCTTAGTAATATTATTTTTAAGGCAATCCTTACAGATTGCCTTCGATTTCCTCCCTGAGTTCCGCTATTAACGCCTTTGTCTTTTCAACAAGCGTTTCCGTTTTCTCCCTGAAAGCGTCGCCGCCTCGGCGCAGCTTTACCTCCGCTTCTCCTTCTGCAAGCGTGCGAGGCGATACCACTACCCTTATAGGCATACCCATGAGGTCGGCGTCGGCGAATTTTATGCCCGCAGCGCAATCCCTGTCGTCGTACAATACGTCTATGCCCGCGCGCTGCAACTGTTCGTAAAGCGCGTCGGCAGCCGCCCTAACTTCCTCTTTATCCGGTCTGAGCGCGCATAGGTGCACCTGCCAGGGCGCTATTGTCACGGGAAGGATAAGTCCCTTTTCGTCGTTGCTCTCCTCCGCCACGGAAGCTATCGCTCTGCCCACGCCTATGCCGTAGCAGCCCATGATGGGATTGAAAGAAGTCCCGTCCTCCGCGTGTACGGTCATATTCATACCCTTTGTGTATTTGGTGCCCAGCTGGAAGATATTCCCTATCTCGATGCCGTTTTCCAGCCTGAGTTTCCCGCCGCATACGGGGCAGACATCGCCCGCGCGCACTTTTGCTATGTCTTCAAATGTCGCCTCGGGGAGGTCGCGCTCGGTACTAAATCCCGTATAGTGGAAACGAGGCTTGTTTGCACCCGTTATCATGCCCGTTGCACCCTTCAAAGAACTGTCAAACACCTTTATTATCCTATCCGAAAGACCTATGGGTCCTATATTGCCGCAGGCTATCTCCTCCGTAGCGCCGCCGTCATAGGGCACCACGTCCAGCTTTATCGCCTTTTTCAGCTTGGCTTCGTTCACTTCCAGATCTCCGCGCACGAAAGCTACAACTATCTTGCTCGCGTCGCCGCGCACGGCATACACCACCGCCTTAACCGAACGTGCAGGGTCGGCTTTAAGGAGCGCGCACACCTCGTCTATTGTGGCTGCATCGCCTGTATCCACCTCCGCAAGCGGCTCTTCCACGCGGGAAAGAGGCTGCCTTTTGCATTCGGCAACTTCCATATTGGCGCGGTAATCGCATCCATCGCAGAACACGAGCGTGTCTTCGCCCGCGGGGGTCACCAGCATGAACTCATGCGCCACGCTGCCGCCCATCATGCCCGTATCCGACTTGAAGTCCGTAAAATTTTTAAGTCCTATACGTTTGAATATCCGATAATATGCATCGTATGCGCGCATATAGTATTTGTCCAAATCCTCCTGAGTGGAGTGGAAGGAGTAGGCGTCCTTCATGGTGAACTCCCTCACGCGGATAAGTCCGCCGCGGCTGCGCGCTTCGTCGCGGAACTTGGTTTGAATCTGATATATCATGCAGGGCAACTGCGTATAGGACGACACAATATGGCGCGCCATATGTACCGCCGCTTCCTCATGCGTCATGCCCAACAGCATATCATGCCCGGTGCGGTCTTTGAAGCGGACCATCTCCTGACCTATGGACGTATATCTACCCGATTCCTCCCACATCTCGCGGGGCATGACCACGGGGAAGAGCACTTCCTGCCCGTCTATGGCGTTCATCTCCTCGCGAATAATATTCTGAATCTTTAAGCTCATGCGCTGAGCGGGCGGAGTGAGCGAATATATGCCCGCCGCCACCTGCTTTATATAGCCGGCGCGGGCAAGCAGGATATGGCTGGTGATGCGCGCGTCCTGGGGCGCTTCCTTGACTCTCTCGCACACGAGTTTGGAAAGTAACATACAATACCTCATAAAACGTTATTTCAATCATATATTGTAACACATCGCAGCCGTCTTGGCAACAATCGGCGGCAAAAATATAATCCGTACGACGATTTTTACGGTTTTGACATATGCGCAAACGTGCAAATGTCCCCTTGCACGCAAATAAAAAGGATATTTGTGCACAAGGACAAGTGCACATATGCACATATTTTCAGCTGTGCAAAGCGCAAAACGGGGGTTGGAAAGGCGGCGGAAAAATTTTGCGGCTCATTTGCGGAAAACGGGCGGATTTTTATTGCCAAAACACCCTCGTTTATTGTAATATATTTATGCAGCAGCGGAGATAATCCGAATGATTGCGGGGAGTCGTATGGACAAGGAAAAACTGTTATTTTTACAAAACAAGGCTACTGAGATCCGCAAGATCACCATCGAGATGATAGGCCGCCTGGGTAGCGGTCATGTGGGCGGTTCGCTTTCCATAATAGATCTGCTTACGGACATATACTATAACGCCGGCAACGTAAATCCCGAAAATCCCTCCGATCCGAACAGGGACAGGGTGGTCATAAGCAAGGGGCACGCCGGTCCCGGACTTTACGCCGTGCTGGCGTCCAAGGGCTATTTCCCCATGGATGAGATAAAGACGCTGAACAAAGGCGGCACTCACCTGCCCTCGCACTGCGATATGAACAAGACGGTGGGCGTGGATATGACCGCGGGCAGCTTGGGACAGGGACTTTCCTGCGCGATAGGCATGGCTCTTGCGGGCAAGCTGGACAAGAAAGATTACCGCGTATATTGCGTGATAGGCGACGGCGAAAGTCAAGAAGGTCAAATTTGGGAAGCGCTGATGTATGCGGGCAACATGAAACTGGACAATCTGACCATATTCATAGATTACAACCGTATGCAGATAGACGGATATACAGACGAGATAAACTCCCTCGATCCGCTGGACGACAAGTATCGTGCGTTCAACCTGAATACAATCAGGATAAACGGGCACGACATCGCCGCCATAGACGACGCCATCAACGCCGCCAAGGCGTGCAAAGACAAGTGCACCGCCGTAATCATGGACACGATAAAAGGATACGGAGTCCCCTGGGCGGAAGAACTCAAAGTGGGCTCTCACAGCTTTGCGATCACCGAACAGCAGTGGCGCGAATTCTGCGGGAAGGAGGCGGAATAATGCAAGACATCAAGGAAATGAGGCAAGTATATTGCGATTGTCTGCTGGATTTGGCAAAGGACAACAATGACATCGTGGTCATAGAAGCGGACCTGATGAACTGCATAAAGACTGAGCGCTTTAAGGCGCAGTACCCGGAGAGATTTTTCAATGTGGGCATTGCTGAAGCGAATATGGTGGGCATAGCTGCGGGACTTTCCACTTGCGGCAAAATCCCCTTTATCTCCTCCTTTGCTCCCTTTGCCACAAGAAGGTGCTACGACCAAATATTCATCTCCGTGGCATACAGTAAGCAGAACGTGAAGATAGTGGGCACCGACCCCGGCATAAGCGCAGAAGTAAACGGCGGCACTCATATGCCCTTTGAGGACATGGGTATCATGCGCCTTATCCCCGAATGCGTATGTGTGGAGCCCACCGACGCCGCCATGCTCAAATCTCTCATGCCTCAAATAGCAAATTATAAGGGGCTGGTATATATAAGACTGTTCAGAAAAAAGACGGAAAAGGTATATGACGACGGGGAAAAGTTCGACCTGTTCAAGGCGCGCTCAATCAAAAAGGGCAAGGACGTCACCATTATAGCCAGCGGCATCATGGTCTCCCGCGCTATGGAAGCGGCGGAGATATTGCAGGGCGAAGGCATAGACGCAGGCGTGTTGAATACATATACTTGGAAGCCGATGGACAGACAAGCCGTACTCTCCGCCGCCAAGGGAAGTGGCGCGATAGTCGTGGCGGAAAACCATAACATATGCGGCGGGCTCACCTCCGCGGTGACGGAAGTGGTATGCTCGGAATACCCCGTCCCCGTACTCTCCGTGGGCGTGAACGATAAGTTCGGCGAAGTGGGCAAAATGCCCTATCTCTCCAACGTGTACCGCATGAATGTATCGGATATAGTCGAGCGCTGCCGAGAGGTCATCGCTCTCAAAAAATAGCCTGACGAGGGGGACATTCGCATGACCGTGAATAAAAAGAGGATATTGCAAGGCGTACTGCTCGCCGTGGGTATCGTGTTCAATATCTGGGGGATACTCACCCTCGTACAGACGGCGGGACACGATGCGGGAATCTCCGTGGGACTTACTTACATGGACGGCATTCCTCACATTATCCACAAGTATGTGATAGTGGTTATCTTGATGATGATAGGCATCCTCTCCCTCAGCAACTGGGCGGCTCAGCTTACCGGCAAAAAGCGCAACGTGCTCTCAATAGTGTTCTGCGCTTACAGCACCATCCTCACCATTCCCCTCTTCCTCACATTTGTGCTCTGCTTTTTCGTGGCGGGCGGCGTATTTTCCTGGGATATGGTGGATATGATCTGCCTAGATTTGATGGATATATTCGGCACCCCCGGCGCATACTATACTATATTCACTCTGGGCACTTTGATGGGCGCGGTGTTCCTCGCCGTCCCGATAATAAGCACCTATTGCACGGTGAAAAATATCGACCTGCTGAGCGTTATCCTCACCAAGTTGAAGCTAAAAAAGCCCACGGAAAACAAGGATTCGCAAAACTCGGATACTCAGCCTAGCGCAGACCAAGACGACAAGGACAAAAACGACAAATAATAATACCCTGCCCGGCTCCGCCGGAACATATTTTTCATATATTACCATTCTCAGCGGATAAGTTTGTACTCGCTTGTGTAACCTTCCACTTGTAAAATAAGAATGCGCAAAGACGTCGCCATACCTTCACTATTCCCAATGTCCCTCGGCGGAGCGGGCGTGGCGCGCGTGGCGAGTGCATTTGCGTGCTATTTTTGATAAGGGGATCGCCGTCAATACTCTTGCGGTATTGACAAGGCGCACTTATCCGAAAGATGAGGTAAAAAGGTGCCGCCGCTCTGCTTTCTCTCTCACGCCCTTTGTCCCGAGGCGGAGCGGGCGTGGCGCGCGTGGCGAGTGCATTTGCGTGCTATTTCGGATAAGGGCGGTGCCGTCAATACTCTTGCGGTATTGACAAGGCGCACTTATCCGAAAGAGTGCGTAAAGGTACC
>CALWRK010000065.1 GCA_944383935.1 uncultured Clostridia bacterium | reverse complement strand
GATGCTCCGGCTGTTATTCCCAGCCTAGTTATATTTTTTGCTACCGCCGATAAATCGGCAATATTTTCTACAAAGTATGTTTTGCGGCAGTATTTACTTGCGATATTGAAGAGCTTTTCAGTATTGGAAGAATGCCTATCCCCTACCACGAGCACTGCGTCGCACGAGCGCGCAAGCGCCTCCGCCTGCTCCTGCCTCTGTGAGGTAGTATAACAAATCGTGCGGTTTATTTCAACTGATTTGCACTTGTTTTCAATGATTTTTATAATTTTATAATATAATTTCTCGTCAAAAGTGGTCTGGACTACCACGCAATATCTCTCTTTATCTGAAATATCAAGAGCCTTTGCTTCCTGCTCGGAAGAGATTATAATGCATTTGCCGTCCGTCCAGCCTGCGGAACCCACAACTTCCGGATGCCCTTTATCGCCGATGATTATCACCGTTTTTCTCTCTTCGCCCGCTTTATGAACAAGTTCATGAATCTTTTTAACAAAAGGACAAGTTGCGTCTATGCACTCTATTCCCCTGCGGCGAATCTGTTCGAAAACAGCTCTACTCTCCCCGTGAGAACGAATGACCAAAGTGCGCTCGGGAGGACAATCGGATACAGACGTCACGGTGATAACGCCCATGTTTTTCAATTTTTCCAATACGGATTTATTGTGAATGAGTTCGCCCAGCACACACGCCTTGTCGCCCAATTTTTCCGCGATGGAAACGGCATTCTTAACGCCGAAACAAAATCCCGCGCCGGGAGCAACATTTATCTCCACTTCTACTCCTGCCTCGCCGCCGTATATTTTTTATAATTGCCGCGATAATCTTCCACTATCACTTTGAGTTCGGCATATGTTTCAAGCATTTTTTCACGCATTAAAGCGGTAACTTTGTCCTCTATTTCATGCGACGGCATATCATAATATTCGTCAAATTCAAACGCGTGACCTACCAATAGGTAGTTTTTCTTGAAAAATCCCGATTTATTGTAATACATGAGCGGAATGACTTTGGAACGCGTTTTCAAAGCCATCAACGCCACTCCGTTTTTGAGCGGTTGCAAATCCACTCCAGAAGTATTGCGCGTGCCTTCGGGGAATATGACTACTTTTTCCTCATTTTTGAGTGCGTGCATGACCTCCTTCACCGCAGCCAAATCCGCCTCTCCGCGCTTGACCGGGATTCCTCCCATTGCGCGCAAAAAGTCCCCCACAAGCCTGTTTTTGAACATCTCCGCCTTTATCATGACGTGGCGCTTTTTCTTGATTAACCTTGCAAGTATCGGGTTTGCGTCCATGGCCGTGAAATGATTGCAAACGCACAATCCGCCGCCTTGCGGAAAGCGTTCTTTTCCCAGGATCTTAGTAGGATAGATCAGCCACAGCAAGGGCCGCGCCAAAAAGGCGACAAAACGTGAAAACCAGTTGATTTTGTGCTTACTTTTACCCTTCTTCTTTTTGAGAGTATCGCTCATATCTTATAACCCTTACTTTTATTTTTTCGCATTTATTTGTGATATGATCGTATCCGCAACCTGCTCGGCAGTCATATCGCTGCTGTCTATCAGAGTGGAATCGGGGGTGAGGATGAGAGGGGCATATTCGCGTTCGCTGTCGTTTTTATCCCTATCTTTTATGTCAGATTTCACCTTTTCAAAGTCTATATTTTCGCCGCGGGCAAGCAACTCTTTATATCTGCGCATCGCGCGCACTTCCACAGACGCTGTGAGAAAGAACTTGTATTCGGCGTCGGGAAGGACATTGCTCGTTATATCTCTGCCATCCAAAACCACATCCGAGGTTGCGGCTATGGCGCGCTGCTGCGACACCAAAAAATCTCTCACGCAGTGCAATTTGGAGATATCCGACGCCGCTTTCGAGATGTGATGTTCGCGAATTTGACTGCTCACGTCCTCGCCGTTGAGCAGCACCTTTTTACTCTCCCCGTCCCCGCTGAAAGATATGGAGATATTTGGAAGCAACTTTTTAATCTGCACTTCGTCATCCATATCAGCGCCCATACGCGTCGCATATAGCGCGCATACGCGATACATAGCGCCCGTATCCAAGTACGTTATGCCTAGTTTTTTCGCCACTAGTTTCGCCACGGTGCTCTTCCCCGCACCGGAGGGTCCGTCTATTGCAATGTTTATCATATTACCATTATATTATAAATATAAAACTTTTTCAATTAAATTGCCGCTAAATTGTCGCACTAATGCAATTTTTGACATCCTATACTGTCTATGGCGTCAAAGATACTTGTGGATTATGCCGCGCGCACATATATAAGCGGTGGAAAAGGCTATTTGAAGGTTATATCCGCCGGTGAGAGCGTCTACATCCAACACTTCGCCTATAAAATACACGCCCTCCGCTTTCTTATCCATGCAGTCACTCGGATTTATCTCCTTGACGTCCACCCCGCCAGATGTGATTATCCCTTCGTCTATCGATCCCATTCTTACGGGCGTAAATGTCAAATTTTTTACCGCACGCACGAGAGATGACCGCATCGAAGAATTTATATCGCACGCACGCGTATCGGCGGATATTCCCGCTGCGGAAAGCACATAGGGAATAAGCGATTTGGGCATGAGCGCAGGCAGCACATTCTTAACGGCTTTGGTATGCCCGTCGGTCAAATCTCTTATAATTCTCTTATCCAACTTCTCTTCATCCAAAGCGGGCTTGAGGTCAATTTTTACGCAGGCTTTTGAAAAGCGTCCGTTGTCATCCGCCATTTTCCCGCAAAGGCTTGAAAGGGACAGAACCACCGGACCGCTTATCCCGCGGTGCATAAATAGCATCTCTCCGAATAAAGACTCCTCCGTATGTCCGGGCACGGAAATGGCAACAGTCACGTTTTTTAGAGAAAGTCCCGCCAAAGAAGAAATGTCTTCTTTCAGATAAATAGGAACGAGCGCCGCCCTAGGAGTAACAATTTTATTCCCCAAAGCGGCGGCGAACGAATATCCGTCGCCCGTGCTTCCCGTTGCGGGATAGCTCGCTCCGCCGGTTGCGACGATAACGCAGTCATAGCGGACGCTACCGCCGTTGAAGCACACTTCATATCCTTTTTCGGCGGGCGTTATTGCCGTTATGTGCGTATTCGTTATAATATTCGCACCACTGCTTTTTGCGTCATGAACCAGCGCAGATACCACGTCCTGCGCCCTATCGGACGCGGGAAACACGCGTCTGCCGCGCTCTACCTTTACGGGTACGCCCAAACTTTCAAAATAATCTATCGTATCTTGCGGAGTGAATGAATTTATCGCCGAAAACAAAAATTTCGGATTGGAAACAACATTTTCAAACACTTGCGCGGGCGTGCACATATTTGTGATATTGCATCTGCCTTTGCCCGTGATAGACAGCTTTTTGCCCGCCCTATCGTTGCGTTCATACACGTCGATATTAGCGCCCGCTTTTGCCAGCATTGCAGCCGCGAAAAGCCCGGACGCTCCTGCACCGATTATAGCAACTTTAAGCGTCACAGTTCCGTCCTGTTCTGCATTGCTCTTCCCAAGGACACTTCGTCGGCATATTCTATGTCGCTGTTCATGGATATTCCGCCCGCAATGCGAGTTACTTTTATGCCCATCGGTTTGATAAGGCGGGCGATATACACGGCAGTAGCCTCTCCTTCAACGTCCAAATTGGTAGCCAAAATCACCTCTTTTACGCCGTCCAACCGTTTGAGAAGCTGTTTTATGGATATATCGTCCGGACCTATACCTGCAAGCGGATTTAATGTACCGTGCAAGACGTGATATACTCCGTCATAGTCCTTGGTGCGCTCTATGGCGATGATATCCTTTGGCTCTTTAACGACGCATATAATCGACTTGTCCCTAGTGGCACATATGTCGCACACGTCCTTATCAGTATAATTACCGCAAACACTGCAATAATGTATGCGTTTTTTACAATCCAGCACGGAGTCGGCAAAATCATCCACGTCCTTTTCATCCATGCGAATTATAGCGTAAGCATAGCGTTGGGCGGTTTTCGCGCCCACTCCGGGAAGTTTTGTAAGTGCCGCGACAAGCCTGGCGAAAGGCTCTATCTCTCTGCTCATCAAATAATGCCGCCCAATCCGCCGAATGCGCCCATGCGCTTATCGGTTTCTTCTCTTGCTTTGGATTGAGCGTCGTTAAATGCCGCGACGATGAGATCCTCCAACATTTCCACATCGTCGGGATCAACCGCTTCGGGCTTTATATTCACTGCGGTGACGTTCATATCGCAGGTCATGGTCACTTGTACGAGTTCACCGCCCGCGCTGCCGGTAACTTCCAGCTCGGCGAGCTCCTCTTTTGCTTTGAGCATATCCTGCTGCATTTTTTGAGCCTGTTTTACCATGGCTTGCATATTCATACCGCCGCCGAAGCCTCCGAATTTAGCCATTAGAATTACCTCCTGTGACAATCACCCGGTTTTCACCTACCAGGTTTTTTATTTTTTCTATTTCAATATCCGTCTGCGTACGCCTTGTTTCGGGCAAAATTTTAAGTTCGGTAATCTCCGGATAACTTTCCTTTATCGCCTCTAACAGGATATCCGCTACGGTACAGATCACTTTGCAGGCGTTTTCATCGGGAAAATAGGCGAAAAGTACGTTCTCTTGCAGTTCACATCTGGGGACATAGGAGTCCAAAAGCACGCGAACTGAAGAGTTTTCCCTGATTACACGATGTATCACCTGCGCCCAAATCTTATCGCCGCTTGGTAAATTTTGTGCGGGAGAAGGCACCGCTTCACCTTGAGAAGGCGCAAAACTCCCCCTGTCGGCGCGTTCTTCCAGCGCTTTTATCCTCTTCAAAATACCGTCTTGCGTGAAGTCGGACGATATCTCGCAAGCCTTTATTATGGACATTTCTAAGAGTACTTTCGGAAGTGAACTATATCTTAGTTCGCCTTCCAGATAACAGAACACTTCCATCGCGTGGAGTATCTTTGCGTTATCCGTGTTCTCCGCCACCTTTCTGATGCGTTCAAACATATCCGCTGTCAGCTGCAAAAATGAGTTTGCGCCGTTGCAATTTTTCGCATAGCTTATGTTAGAAAGCATACCGGCAATCTCTCTGCCGATACCCGTTATACTCTTACCCTGCTCGTACATATCGTTCAGCTCATGCAGGGCCGAATCCACATCTCCCGAAAGAATATGCGCGGTGAGATTAAGTATAAGTTCGGGAGAACATATGCCCAAAGCCTGAATAACCTGTTCGTACGTCACTTCGCCTTCGCAGTAGGAAAGGCACATATCCGCCAGAGAGAGAGTATCGCGCGCGCTGCCTTGCCCTGCCTGCGCCAAAGCCACCAGGGCGTCATGCTCATATTTCCTACCTATGCCTTCGAATGCGCTCATGAGCAGTCTGACAAGTTCGTCTATCGTAAGCAATCGGAAGTCAAAGCGCATACAGCGCGACAATATGGTTGCGGGAATTTTCTGTACCTCTGTCGTGGCGAGAATAAATATAACGTGTTCGGGCGGTTCTTCAAGCGTCTTTAACAGGGCGTTGAATGCCGCCGTGGAGAGCATATGCACCTCGTCCACTATATATACCTTATACTTGGAGATAGCCGGCATATATTTGACGTTATCGCGCAGATTGCGTATCTCATCCACGCCGTTATTCGAAGCGGCGTCTATCTCCAAAATATCCAGGCTTGAAGGGTTGGAAAGCTCCTTGCAGATATCGCACTCTCCGCACGGAGAACCATCGGCGAGCGGATGAAGACAATTAACCGCACGCGCGAAAATCTTCGCTACAGACGTCTTTCCCGTACCGCGCGAGCCAGTAAACAGATAGGCGTGAGATATATTCCCGCTTCTTAGCTGATTGCCGAGAGTGCGGGTGATATGCTCCTGTCCTATGACTTTGTCAAAGGTCTGCGGTCTGAATTTGCGATAAAGCGATACATATGCCATATTGGTTTTATTATATCACAATGTGCGGCAGTTTAACAACTACCGCACACCGTAATGTCAAGATATTTTCAATTATTCCGCAGAAGGAGCTTCTCCGCCCACATCTACGCTGCCGCCGTCTGCACCTTCCGCAGCCATAGCCGCAGCCTTGCGTTCCGCTATCTCCGCAACTACCCTCTCCTGATCTTCTTCATTGAAGTGATAGAAGAAGTAAGGAATTGCCGAGAGTATCATACTTGCGCCGGGCAGGATGAGAGTGACACCGAGTAAGAACTGCTGAGCATACAGTTTGTCCGCCGCAGTCATTGCAGTCCACATAGCAGGATCCTCTATGCCGGCAAGACCGAGGCCGAAGCAGGTGAATGCAGCGCCGAGGGCGATACCGATCTTGTTGATGAAGGTCTGCATTGCAAAGCAGATGCCTTCGCCGCGCTTGCCCGTCTTCCATTCCATATACTCTATGCAGTCTGCAATCTGAGCATAGGTAATGATGTTTGCAAAGCCTTGAGGTACGCCCGCAAATATGAGAGCGATAATATATATGACGAGAACCGTAGTGTTATTGATTTCGCCGCTCTTTACATATCTGCACAGGAAGAATGCCGCTATCAGCACCGCGCCGCCCACGATGTGGGAAACGATATATGTATTTCTCTTGCCCCACTTCTTGGTGCACCAAGGAACAAGCACGGAAGCAACCAAGCCTCCGGGAACTGCCGCCATGGTGAACAGCGTTGCCCAAGCCGTAGTATCGAAGCAGTACTGAGAAACATACATGGTGCTGTAAAGGTACAGGGTCTTGCCGCCGCCTAAAATACCTGCAAGCACTATGAGGAGCAGGGGCTTGTTTTTGAACAGCAAGCTGAGGTTTTCTTTAAGCGTGAGGGTCTGAGTGGGATCGTAGAACCTTTCTTTGCTCTTTTTGAATCCGAGATAGAAGAAAGGAAGAGATATAATGACGATAACTGCGACTATGATAACATAATACTGTTGCAGCGCTTCTGCCACATCATATGCATCATAACCTTCAATCAAAGTCTTTACACCATCGATCTCTTCGTAAAAAGGAGCAGTAATAGCATCGGCAAGCGGAGGAACTACTATGGACACAACACCGGAACCCGCGGTGCACAAAAGCCTTGCAATGGTGAGCATCGTGCCGCGCTGGAAAGTATTTGACGTCATCGAGGTGGCCAAACTCCAATAGGGAACGTCTATTGCCGTATAAGCCATTGACCAGAGCACATAGAATACCG
>CALWRK010000064.1 GCA_944383935.1 uncultured Clostridia bacterium | reverse complement strand
CGTGACGGCATCATCGGAGAACTCCGCAAGAGAGAGGCTTATGAAAAGCCCAGCGTAAAGCGCAAGAAAAAAGCCGAGGCTGCGAGGAAGAGGATGTACAAGTCCTAAAAAGGCTTTTTGCGCTTGAAAAAAGCCAAAAGAAGTTCCACCGAACAGGTGGAATTTTTTTTGGCGCGGGGCTTTTTTTTGCGAAGCAAAGAAAGCTCCTATACCCGCACTAAACTTCGGCAGAACACTTTAAGCGGACGCTTTCCGCTCATTTTTGCGCGATATGTCGACTTGTAGTAGCGCTGCTACAACTTCGCGCCATCTCGCACAAATCTGAACGAAAATCATCTCGCTAAAAGCGAGCATTTTACGGAAACTAGAACTCTCGAATAAGAAACATATATCACAAGTTGTTTGTACACAGCGTAAAATGTGCTCTACCGGAGTTTAGTGCGGGTAACAAGCGCAAGAAAAAAGCCGAGAGAAGTTCCACCGAACAGGTGGAATTTTTTTGGCGCGGGGCTTTTTTTTGCGAAGCAAAGAAAGCTCCTTTAAGTTCGTACGATTTTATATCGGGATGCAGAGTTGCGCTGCTTTGGCGGGGTTGTACGCAGTTGCGGCAGCGCTGCTGTAAGTAGGCATATCGTCCAAAAATGAATGGAAGGCGCACGCTAAAACTATTCGGTCAAGTCTTGGTGGCGGGTAAAAAGAAAGTAAATTGTAAGGATTTTACAAAAGGGGCTATTGATTTTCGTATTCCCGTTGCTTATAATAATTTGCGGAGGTCAGGATGAAGAGAAAAGCCGCTATTTTGCTTTTTACACTGCTTGTGGCAATGGGACTGGGCGCGCTCGTCGCGGCGTGCGGAGTGAGGGTTTCCGCGCAAGGGCAGTGGGACTTATTAAAATGTACGGACGAAGGAGGCAATGTCATAGCATACGGCAACAACGTCCAGGGCGGGACGGCGGAAAACACGCTGAGCGTATCCTGCGAAGTAAAGCAAGGTCGCTTTTCCGTGCGCTATGAGGGCGACATATACTACGGCGAATTTGCAGAAGAAGCGCGCGAGGACAAGATATATCTGACCATAACCATGGACGGCGGCACGCAGTTGCAGGCGGTGTGCTATATGGGCGGCAGTTCGGGCAGCGAAGTGCAGTTTATGGATATAATTTACGACGGAAACACCTATACATTCAGGAAAATAGCTTAAAAGGGCGGCGCGTACAAGCGTGCAAAGGCGGGGGAAAACGGCATAAGGAAGGCGAAAAAGGGAAAAGCGAACCGAGAGGTTCGCTTTTTAAGTAGCTTAGGTAGACAGAATGCGTATGAGCTTTTCCTTCGCGGTATGCGCCTTTTTCTTAGGCTTGGACGTCTCCATTGCCAGCGCGGTGAGAAGCCCCACGCTCATGCCCAGCATAAAACCTTTCATACTCCACCTCCTTTGAAAGAAGTATGTGCAAAAGGGGAGAGATCATGCTATTTTCCTCCCTTTTCCGTGAGGAAATCCTTGGCTGCGGCAATGGATATGTAATCGGGATTTTTATCGTCGCACTCGAAGATGATGTTGTCTGCCGTTTTGAGTGCGGCGGCATAGGTATCGTCGGTTCGGATCGTCCACATGATAATCAGCTTTTCGGGATGGGCACTCTTTATCTTTTCGAAGTATTCTTCGCGCGGTTTTTTGACGGGTATCGCCAAAAAGTCCATATGCTCATACTGCCTGCGCAGTTTTGCGGGTATGAACTGGAAGGCGTATATGTCGTAGAGCTGACCTACTATCACTTCGGGATGGTTTTTCACCCACCAGTCGGTGATCAGCCAGTTAAAGGATTCTATGCACCACTTACCGGGGAAATCTTTGAGCGCGTCGTAGACGGCGCGGCAGGTGGCTTCCACGCGCGTGGTGGTCTTTATCTCCACTATGAGTTTGCCGCGTTCGCCCAGCTTTTCCAGCACGTCTGAAAGCAGCGGGATTGTGTGTTTAGTGCCTATGAGCGGATAGTCTTGCAGGCGAGAAGTGTCTATCCCGTAAGGGGACTCCTTCTTGCCGCACATACGCTTCAAGGTGGCGTCGTGGTGGACGATAAGCCCGCCGTCTTTTGTGAGGTATACGTCCAACTCGCTCCCCAATCCGTTGTCCGCGGCGCGCATAAACGCCGCCAGCGAGTTTTCGGGGATGTCGCGATTGTTGTGCAGTCCACGGTGGCAGAACACCGTTTCTTTAAGCCATTGTAAGTCTTTCATATCAATATCCCAAATTCTCTCCCACGACTATCACATACACGTTCGACTGATATTTGGTGGGGTGATGAGTGATGGCGGTCACGTTGCATATGCAATCGGGGCTGTTGCATTTGGAGCATTTCCCGGTTACGGCGCAAGGAGTACGCTTATTCAGGCGCTTTGCGTTCAGCGGCGCCGCCACATTGCTCGCCCTGTCCAGGGCGTCCTCCAAAGTGGGGCATATCTTGTTTATGCCCACGACATAGATCACATTTTTCACTCCGAAGGCGAGCGCGCTCACACGGTTCGCCGCGCCGTCGATATTCACCAGCTCGCCGCCCTCCGTCAGTGCGTTTGCGGAAGATATGTACCAATCCGCCTCTCCCGCCAGTTGGTAGACCCGTCCGCGCTCGCTTTCGGGAATGGTGGAGTGTGCGTATACGGTATGCCCCTCGTCGATAAGCCGTTCCAGCAGATGCATGGAAGATATGGTAACGCTTCCGCCCGAACCTACGCTGTCTTTTACGGGGATGAGCGAACATATATAGTCGCACGCTTCCTTTGCGCCTTCGAAGTAGGCGCTCTTAAATCCGCGCCTGCTTAGATTTTTCAAAAGAGTGTTCACGTCCATGTCTATATTGTACCACCTTTTTTCGAATATGGGAATAGATTTTTTATGAAAAGGCAAAAAATACCTTGTGCAACAGTGGGCGAAATTTCTTGCCAATTCCCTCGATTTTATATATAATATTTTTCAAGGAGTATTTATGCCCAAAGATCAAAAACATATCAGAAACTTTTGCATAGTGGCGCATATCGACCACGGAAAATCCACGCTCGCAGACAGGATAATGGACCTGACGGGCGCGGTAAGCGCGCGCGAAGCCAAACAGCAGCTTTTGGACAGCATGGATATAGAACGTGAAAGGGGCATAACCATAAAACTCACGCCCGTGAGAATGCACTACGCTTACGACGGGCAGGAGTACGAACTTAATCTGATAGACACTCCCGGGCACGTCGATTTTACCTATGAAGTATCGCGCTCGCTCAAAGCGTGCGAGGGCGCTATACTCATAGTGGACGCGTCGCAGGGCGTGGAGGCGCAGACGCTTACCAACGTATATCTGGCTTTGGACAACGATTTGGAGATAATCCCCGTGATAAACAAGATAGACCTCCCCTCCGCCCGTCCCGACGAGGTAAAGGCGGAGATAGAGGACGTGATAGGGCTGCCCGCAGACGACGCGCCGCTCATATCAGCAAAGGAAGGGATAGGTATAGAAGAGGTGCTGGAACAGGTGATAACCTTGCTCCCGCCGCCCAAAGGGGACTACGATAAGCCGCTCAAAGCGCTCATATTCGACTCCTTCTACGACAGCTATAAGGGAGCAATCTCCATAATCCGCGTGTTCGACGGTTGCGTCAAGGCGGGGGACAAGATAAAGATGATGGCTACGGGCGCAACTTTCGACGTGACGGAGGTGGGATACTTCACCCCCGGCTCCACACAGGCGGAATGTCTGAGCGCGGGCGACGTGGGCTACCTCTGTGCAAGCATAAAGAACGTGTCGGACACCAAGGTGGGCGATACCATAACCTTGGCAAGCAATCCCACGCAAGAAGCGCTTCCCGGCTTTAAGGAGGCGGAGCCGATGGTGTTCTCCGGCGTATATCCGGCGGACGGCGCGCGCTATGACGACTTGAAAGAGGCGTTGGAAAAGCTCAAACTCAACGACGCAGCCCTCTTCTACGAGCCGGAAGTGTCGGTGGCGCTGGGCTTTGGGTTCCGCTGCGGCTTTCTCGGGTTGCTGCATATGGAGATAATCGAGGAGCGGTTGGAGCGTGAGTTCGACCTTGACCTCATCACCACGGCGCCGAGCGTTTCCTATCGCGTGGTCACCACCAAAGGGGAAACGATAGAGATTTCCAATCCCACCGCGCTGCCCAACATGAGCGAGGTGGACCATCTGGAAGAGCCCATCGTAAAGGCGTCCATATATACTCCGCCCGAGTATGTGGGCACGATAATGGAGCTTTGCCAAGACAAGCGCGGCAACTTCATAAATATGACGTATATAGAAACCACCCGCGTGCTTTTGGAGTACGAGATGCCGCTGGGTGAGATAATCTACGACTTCTTCGACAGCTTAAAATCTCGCAGCAAGGGCTATGCCAGCCTGGACTATGAGATGAACGGCTATAAAAAGAGCGACCTTGTGAAGATGGACATCCTGCTAAACGGCGAGGTGTGCGACGCGCTCAGTCTGATAATCCACAGGGATAAGGCGTACGCGCGCGGCAGGGCGATAGCGGAGAAACTTAAAGACGTTATCCCCCGCCAGCAGTTCGAAATACCCATCCAAGCCGCCATCGGAGGAAAGGTCATCGCGCGCGAAACGGTCAAGGCGGTGAGAAAGGATGTGCTGGCTAAGTGCTACGGCGGCGACATCACCAGAAAGAAGAAGTTGCTGGAAAAGCAGAAAGAGGGCAAAAAACGCATGAGGCAGATAGGCTCGGTGGAAGTGCCCAGCGAAGCGTTCATGACCATCTTGAAGTTCGACGGCAAGTGAGATGAGCGGGCTTTATATCCATATCCCTTTTTGCAGGAAGATATGCGCCTATTGCGACTTTTATCGCGCGGCGTATTCCCCCGACCTTGCGAAAAAGTATCCCGCGGCGCTGTATGACGACGCCGTGGATTTTTTTCAAACTTTTCCCTCCGCACCCCGCCTCTTCGACAGCGTGTATATAGGAGGAGGTACGCCCACCGTCCTGCCAGAAGGTATGCTGGCAGACGCCCTAGGAATGCTGAAAACCCTTGTTACCATAGAAGAGGGGGCAGAGGTGTCTTGCGAGGGGAATCCCGAATCCTTTACGGATAAAAAGGCGAAAGAGTTGAAAGACATAGGCGTGAACAGAATGTCTTTGGGAGTGCAGTCTTTAAGCGATAAGACGCTGGCTGTTCTGGGCAGGATACACGACGCAAAAGAAGCGGCGGATGCGGTGAAAAGGGCGGCGTCTTTCGGCTTTGACGTGAGCGCGGACATCATGCTGGGCGTGCCCTATCAGACGGAGGAGGACGTGAAACTGTTTGTAAAGACTATGCGCGATGCGGGAGCGGAACACCTTTCCGCCTATATGCTCACGGTGAGCGAGGGCACCGCGCTTTTCGATATGGTCAAAAGGGGGGAATTTACTCCCGATGACGACCGCACTGCCGATTTATACGCAGCCTTTCACCTTACGGCGGAGGAGTTGGGATATGAAAGATACGAGGTGAGCAACTGGGCGATTCCGGGCAGGGAATGCCGCCACAATCTCAAATATTGGACGGGTGAGGACTATGTCGGTTTGGGTGCGGGCGCATATTCAAAAGTGGGTTGTCGCCGTTTTCACACCGTGCCCGACACGCGCGCATACATATCGAGGAAGAGAGAGAGGATTACCGATGAGGTCATGACATATGCGGAACTTGCCAAGGAAAAAGTCGTGTTCGGACTGCGCACTCGGTTCGGAGTAACCGCCGCGGCACTTGCCGATGCGGGCATAGACGTAAAAGAGCTGATGAAAAGGGCGGGCAAATATTTTACCTTTGACGGAAACAGCTTGAGGATAAAAGAGGAATATCTCATAGTGTCGGACGGAATAGTGGTGGACTATATCTTATAGAGCGCTACCCGTAAGGGGACCCGGTGCGGGTACGATAATTATTGTTCTTTTCTTTTTTTCTTATATATGATATAATATGGGTATGCAGAATAAATCCTACCAACCTTACCGCCCGTACGGCGAGGGGATAGTGTTCAATATGCTCATGAAAGCGCTGTATATCGCTTATTTGGCGATGTATATGGCTTATGCCGTGCTCAACTACATAGACGGCACGGGAAACTACCTTGTCAACTTCATAGTCATATTGTTCATCTCTTTTTCTGTCGTGATATTCTTTATCGCGAATATCCTGGACTGGGTGTATAAGAATGCGGACGGGCGCTCCAAAATAAAGGTCAGGTTGCACGCGCTGCGCAATCTGTTCAGGATTATAAAGGTGGGCGTATCCCTGCTGGTGCTGGCGCAGACGATATCCGAAAACAGTTGGGACGCGCTTACCATAGCCATGCTGATAATCTCGCTGCCCACCAGCCTGCTTTGGCTGTTGGGAGAGTATATATATGTGGCGGTGGCGGGCATATTCCGCAGCAATGCGCGCAGACATATGTCGCAGGAGGATACGGATGAGGAGTACGAAGGACAGGCGCGAGTTACGCCCGTGCACGACACGATAGAGCGGGTAAAGCAATTTGCCGAATCCGAACTCATCGTCATGCGTCCGCACGAGGTGGACTACGACTCAGACGAGGTGGAGGACGTGAACGACGGATACTTGGGCTATGAAGATGACGATGACTTTTCCTATCCGCACACGCCCAAACCGATATTGCCTAAAATGCACTCTGCGCCCGTATATGTCGGAGAGTTTTCCGTGGAGGTCACCCCGTTAGATTTGTCCGACGATTTTCGCGTGGAAGAGTACGATATGGAGGAAGTGCTCAAAAAATAAGTTTTACAGTTACTCTAAAGTATACAAAAAAGTATACAAAAAAGCCCCGCTCGGTGAATTGATATGCACCCCAAAAGTTAGACACTATTGGAGGAGCATATCACGGAAGCGGGGCTTTTTGTTTTGTCAGTCTTTCATGTTAGCCGAAGCAAAGCCGTTTTTGTCGAATTCCTCTATAAATTCCAGCGTGATGTCAAACACTTTGGAGAGGCATTCGGGGCTGAGGTTGTCGTAGTTGTCCAGACGGGTGTGGTAGTATTTTTCCACCTCCGGATTCATTGCTGCCACCGATGTGGCGCGATAACCGCCCTTGGAGAAAGCCGCGGCGTCTGTGGCGCCGGCGAATACAGAGCCGAATTTGAGGTCCATTCCGTGGCGTGCGGCGCACTTTTTGTATATGTCGCAGGCGGCTTGGTCGTTCTTGACCGTGCCGTTCAGGTCGCGGTTGTATATGCCCAAATATTGCAGCTCGCGCAGAGTTTC
>CALWRK010000063.1 GCA_944383935.1 uncultured Clostridia bacterium | reverse complement strand
GCGAGCAAACTTGTCACGTCATACGTCTGATATTGTACGCGCTTGCGATAGTCGGTGGAACCGGGAGTGAGCACCGCGTCGCCCGCTTTTTTGCCGTTTATCTTGGCTATGTAAAGTCCGCACGCACTTATGTAGAGGCGGGCGGAGAGTACGTCCTTCACCTCGAATTCCTTGGCAAAGCAATCGACGGGGTAGCGCTTTTTCTTGGGCGAATAATCCCCCGCTATCCACTTTGCCTTCCAGTCGGCTCTATTCAAAAGTCCCATCTCAAAGGTTGCAGGCGCGGAAGTTTCCTCCTTGCCCTCCTCATCCCAAAGGGTGATAGTCCATTCAAGGCGCATACGCGATTTAAGCGCGACGGGCATATCCGCGTGCATACTCGCGCTCTCCACCTTTCCGCTGTCCCACACCGTACTGCCGGAACAGGTAACTGTTACGCGGTAAGCCGTTTGCCTTTGCCCGCCGTCGCACTTCCACATAAGGCGCGGCTTTATTATGTCTATCCCTATCGGATTTTCCAGATATTCCGTTTTAAGTTGAATTGCTTTCATATTTCCCTCCGTATTGTCTTATAGATTGGTTACGAACCGATATAGGTATCCTTCCATCTTGGGCGTCCACCATTCGAGGTAGCCCGCGCGTGTGGGATGTATCGCGTCCGCCATATACAGGGCGCGCTCTTGCCCGGTGATGTCATTGAACACTTCGTCCGTGTACAGGTCGATGACGCCTATGCCGTACTTTGCCTGTATCTCTTTAAGTGCGTCCACCATGGCGGCGTACTCCGCACTCCCATAGTAGGCGTTGGTGAAAAACACCGCGGGGCACCCCAAAACGTCCTGCGCATAGGTTATTATATATTGAATGGCTCCGCACACGGTGTGAGTATCGAACTCTCCGCTTTCGGAAATCTCGCCAAGCTCCTTGCTTTGAGAAGCGTCGTTGGTGGACAGTTGACAGATGAGCAAGTCGAACTCCTCTTCTTTATCCACCTTTTTCAGGCGGGAGATGTACGAGTTTATTCCCTCGTCCACGAGCGTGGTGCCGCTCACTGCCTCTTTCACATAAGCCGCGCCGTTGCGCTTGGCTATGAAGTCGGCAAAGGATTCTTGAAGCGACGCGGAACCGTAGGTGACGGAGGATCCCAAAAAGAGGATATTCATCCCTTCAAGGGGGCTGCCCACTATCGGCGTAACGTTTGCCAAAGAGTACTTTTCCGCATTGCCTTCCATCTTTTTGAACCTCTCGTTCGCCAGCTTATTGAACGGTCCCCACCCCACGAAATAGCCCGTGAGGATGAGCCCGATCAATATGACTGTCACGAGCGCCGCCGCAACTATCGCGGTGATCGCTGCGGCTTTTTTGCCCTTACTCATTTTTGCTGCCATGGTCGCCCTTATTCGCCTTTTTTGCGGCTTTTTCGCGAGCTTTGGCTTCGGCTTTTTCTTCCGCTTCCGCCAGCTCTTTTTGCATCTTTACATATACCTTGTCGCCGTATTCGCACTCTTTTGCCCACTGCTCTTCCGTCTTTTGCTCATTGCGGGCTATGCGTGCGTCGTACTTGGCGCGCTGCTCGCTCGTCATCTTGGCTAGTTTTGCCGCGTGCTTTTCCTCCGCCTTCTTGGCGCGCTCTTCCGCCTTTTGCGCGGCGGCAAGCTCTTTTGCTTTTTGCTTTTCCTCCTTCAAGCGCACCTGTTCGTTGTGCTTTGCCACCTCTTCTTCGTAATTCAAGCCCTTGCTTTCACACTTTTCTTTAAGCTCTTGCAAGAACGCCTGCTCGGCTTGTTCGTCCATTATCTCCTGCTCTTTTGCAGCCCTAATCTCGGGCGCCACCCAAACTTCTCCGGCTGCCTCCGTCGCCGCCTTTTGACGATTGCGAATGACCTGCTGCTTTCTGCCTATCGTCTTTTCCACTGTGACGGGCATGAGCATGATGGCGTAAACTATACCCGCTATCGCTTCCAATCCCAAAAAGAAGAGTACAAACATCGTTATAACCGATTCCGGCTGATTGAAGATGACGGAGAAAGTCCCGTCGGAGAGCGGAATTATCTTTTGCATGGCGTCCGTAAGTTCGGGAGCTATCGTCACATTTTCGGGAGCCAAATAGCCCGCTCCGCTTATTGCGCCGTTGAATATGCCCGTCACGATGCCGCCGGCTGCGGTGATGATGACGGAGTATGCCGACATGGCAAGTCCGTCGCAACGGAAGCCGTTCTTCCACTCCAAGTGGTCGAGGGTATCGGCAAACAGCGCCATGAACACATACGCGCACGGCAGACCGCCGATATTCTTGATAAACTGACCTACGAGCACCACGGGCATATTCGTGGGCGCTATCCAGCAGATGGCGCTGCCCAAGGAATATAATATAAAGCCCATGGCGGTGAGGTTTTTCTTTCCCAGCTTTTTGGCGAGCGGCCATACGGCGAAAATACCTATGCCCATGGGAATGCCGCCCAACACTGACACCAGCGTCTGCGTAGTACCGTCCGAATATGTACCCAGCACATAATTGCAATAGTAAGGAAGCGCCATATTTTTAAGCTGCGAGGTGATGGTATAGAGGAGGAAATAGCCCAAAATCAGCAGCATATACTTATCGGTAAATATGGCTTTGAACTGCACGGATATGGGCACCTTTTTCTCCGCCGCCTCACCGCCTTCCAGCGTGACGCGCTCCTTGGTGAAGTAATATTCTACCAACGTGAGCGGCAGCGTTATGCACGAGAGTACGCTCATGCAGATTATCCACAAATCCTTGCTCGTGCCCAGCGAGGGCATGATTGCCATGGGGAAGATGAGCGCGACCACTATGCCGCTCATCATGATGGTGCTTATGTTATTGAAAACGGCGAGCACGCCCCTTTGGTTGGTGTTGCGCGTGGAGAGTGGCACCATCAAATTGTGGCTCATATTGTAAATGGTGAACGCAACGGAATAGAACAGATTATATGAAATCATTACCCATATAATCTGCAAGGTGATATTTCCGCTGGGCACCACAAATAGCAATATTCCCGTAACCATGAGCAGCGGCGCGGAAAGCAACAGCCACGGGCGCGCCTTGCCCTGCTTGGTGCGCGTTCTGTCTATCACCGCGCCCATGATAACGTTGGTGATAGCGTCGATTATCTTGGAAATTATGGGGAAGATAACTAGGAACATTCCGCCCCAAACGGTGCCCAAGTGGAGCACGTCCGTATAGTATTGGTTGAGATACGTCGCCAAAACCGCGTTGAATAGCAGCGCTCCGCAAGGTCCCAACAGGTAGCCCAGCCACTTCTCCTTACCCTTCACGTTTTGCGAAGTTACTTTGCTGTTGAAAACAGCGCCCGACAACATTTTCCCCGTCGTCATAAATTTTCCTCCGTCCCGTTGTTTTGATATTTTCTCATATCTATCTCAATATTTTATCTTGCCGATAAAACATTTGATCCCTTTGAATATATGCCCGTTTGCAAAATGCATAAAGCCCTGCGCAAAGTTGTAAGGACAGGATTTCCCCGCGGACATAGACATGGTCACCAAGGAGTTGGATTCCAATACCCTCTTCAAGAACAGCGCGCCCTTCAAGGTATTCTCCCTCTCCGCGCCCTCGGGCATATTAAGCGCCTTTTTCCTCTGCGTGTTCGCCACGGAGAGGACCGCCTTGTAGATTATTCTGCCCAAAATTTTCCCCGCTTGCATATCGGAAAACCGCGATTCCATGGTTATCGGCGTGTGCGGCGCGGGCGCGGGAATTTTAACCCCGCTCATCCGCTCGAATATCTCGCTTGTCACGTCGAGTTTGGCTTTCTCATAAGCCTGCTGAACCTCTTTATCCACCCTTCTCGGCTGTTCGCCTTCAAGAGTGATAACCTGCTCGATCAGCACCGTTTCGCAGTCGCGGCATATCTGCAAGGCGTACTTACCGCCCTGCATCACCCAGCCTCTTTCCATATCGTAATATCTCAAATCGTCCTTTGAAATGGTGAGTTTTACTTCCCTTTCTTCTCCGCTTTTCAAGTCGACTTTGGCAAACGCCTTTAACGCGCGCTCTTCCTTATATATTCCCTCTTTGGGAGCGGATACATATAGCTGTATTACTTCGGCGCCCGCCCTAGCACCCGTATTTTTCACGTTACAGGTGACTTCCAACTCTTCGCCGCAATCTTTTGCTTTCATGTCGGATATATCAAACGAAGTATAGGAAAGCCCGTATCCGAAGGGATAACGCACCCTCTTTTTGGCGGTGGAGTAGTATCTGTATCCCACGAATATGCTCTCTTTATACACATCTGTCCTTCCCTTTCCGAACTCGCCCGCAAAGGGCACGTCCTCATATTTCATCGGGACGCTCTCTGCCAGACGTCCGGAGGGATTTGCCCTGCCGAATATCAAATCGGCGCACGCCCTGCCGCCGCTCTGCCCGGGCAGATACATATCCAATATCGCGCTCACGCCCTCTTCAAAGTCCATCTCCACGGGAGAACCGCCGAACAAGATGAGCGCCACTTTTTTGCCCTTCTTGATAAGGGCGCGGATGAGCGCCAGCTGATTGGCGGGCAGGCGCATACTCTCGCGATCGGCGCCCTCGCTCTCCACATAGTCGGTAAGCCCCGCAAACACGAGAACTTTGTCGTATTTTCCGCTCGCCGCCACCGCCGATTCAAGCACGTCCTCTTCCACGTCTATCTTGTTTTCGCGATAGCCGCGTTCAAAGACGTACTTTATGCCCATATCGTCAAAAGCCTTCTTGGGGGAAGTGAGGCGAGTGGGATTTATCATGGAACTTCCCGCGCCCTGGTAGCGCATCTTTTCAAACAAATCGCCCGTTACAAATATCTCCTTGCCCTCGTCCAGCGGCAATATACCGTCATTTTTGAGCAGCACCGCGCAATCTTCGGCTATCTCGCACGCCAGTCGGTCGTTTTCTTCAAAGTCGCAGTCGTCTAGCAGTTTCTTGCGCCATCTCTCCCACATTTGAAGCACGTTTTCCGCCGCCTTGTCCAAGTCGGCTCCATCAAGCGTTCCGTCTTTCACGCCCTCTATAATCCACTTACGGCAGATGGCGGTATCGCCCGGCATTTCCAAATCCAGACCCGCCCTAAGAGATTCATTTCTGTCGTGCATAGCTCCCCAGTCGGTCATGACCAAACCGTTAAAGCCCCACTCTTTGCGCAGCACATCGGTGAGCAACCACTTGTTCTGCGCGCAATATGTGCCGTTTATCTTGTTGTAGGCGCACATCATGGCGGCGGGTTTACTCTCCTTGACCACCCTTTCAAATACTTTCAAATATATCTCGCGCATAGCGCGCATATCCGCCACGCTGTCTGCGTTAAAACGGTAGTTCTCCTCGTTGTTCAGCGCAAAATGCTTTACGCAGGCGCCCACTCCGCCCGACTGTATTCCTCTAACTTCCGCCGCCGCCAGCTTGCCGGCGAGGTAGGGGTCTTCGGAAAAATATTCAAAATTTCTGCCGCACAGGGGATTGCGCTTAATGTTTGCGCCGGGACCCAGTATGATATGTACGCCGTACTTGTGCGCTTCGCGCGCCATGGCTGCGCCCATCTTATAAAGGTTCTCCTCCCTCCAGCCGCTCGCCGTTGCAGCCGCTGTGGGGAATGCCGTGGCGGGAGCGCTCGCCGTAACGCCGTTGTCCCCCGCTTCCCCCTGTACTCGCAGTCCGTGAGGTCCGTCCGACATCCTCACCGCGTCCACCCCGTATTTGGGAAGGGCTACGGTGTACATAAAGTTATGACCGGCTACGAGAGCCGCCTTTTCTTCACAGGTGAGTTGGGATAAAATTTCTTTAACGCTCATAATTCCCTCACGATAATTTCCTAATGATATTGTAACAAATCATACGGGCAATATCTTGCACTTTTGTAAGAAAAATGATATAATTGTAATCAGTTGGAGGAAAATATGAAGCAATCGGACTTGACATATCTTGGTGGGATAATAGGCGGACTGAGCGGTATACCCACCCGCCTTTACAAGTCGGGGACGCTCGTTTACACGCACTCCTCGGTAAATCTGCCGGCAGATCCCATAGTGTTGCACGAGGATGAGATAATGGCGATAACCGGCCATGTGGGGTACTATGTGACTCACGATTTCTTCTATTACGGCATTATCAATTACAAAAATTACAAGCTGATAATAGGTCCCGCGCGGCAGCTTTACGACGACCAAACGCTCAACGATCTGGCTTTCCGCCTGGACGTATCCCCCGCAGACGTCCCGCAATTCGTGTCCGGCATGAAATCTATAATCTCCATGCCCCTTGAAAGTCTACTGCAAGTAATGATAGCCATGAACTTTGTGCTCAACAAAGACAAGCTGGCACTGGAAGACGTGGTTATCTACGACAAGGATCAGGAGATGCTGCGCAAGACGATGGAGCGCGAGCATCTGGATAAGACAATAAAGGATTTCGACGCGGGCGGAGAGGCTGTCCAGCATAACACTCTAGCCATGGAACAGACCATCGTGAACATAGTCAGAAAGGGGGATGTGAACGCGCTGGAAGAGTGGGTAAAGAATGCGCCGGCAGCCAATGCGGGTATAATGGCGTCCGATCAGTTAAGACAGGTGAAAAACACCTTTGTGGTATCCGCCACCCTCACCTCTCGCGCGGCGATACGCGGCGGGCTGGACATAGAAGAAGCGCTTACTTTAAGCGATTCATACATACAAAAATGCGAACTTACCAACAACATCTCCCAACTGACCAATCTGCAATTTCACATGATCAAGGACTTTACCGAGCGCGTGAGCAGGGTGCGCTTCGGCGGAAAATCCAATCTCGCCCTGGAAGTGGTGAACTACGTCCGCCGCCATCTCTCCGAACCGGTGAGCGCGGACGCGATAGCCGCCCATCTCTACATGAGCCGCCCCTATCTTTCCAAAAAATTCAAACAAGAAACGGGCGAAACGCTCACCGACTTTATCTTGAAAGAAAAGTTGCAAGAGGGGTGCCATCTGCTGGCGCACACGAAAAAATCCCCCGCCGCCATAGCCTCCTACTTGGGATTTTCCTCGCAAAGTCACTTTTCGCGCACCTTCAAAAAATATCTCGCCCTCACCCCGTGCGAATACCGCTCCAAGCACGCCCGCGACTAACCGCATCCGCCGCCGGCAGCGAATATTCTTTTGCCTGCGATTTTGCTTGCTTTTCACGCCGCTTTGGTATATAATGCTTTTACAAAAAGCGTGTTTCCGTAGCTCAGTAGGATAGAGCGTTCGCCTCCTAAGCGAAAGGTCGTGGGTTCGACTCCCGCCGGGAACGCCATTTTTACAAAAGCATCTCTTTATGGGGTGCTTTTTGTAAAAGGCGCGTGAATGTGAGCACTGCCACTTGAACGCCATTTTTACAAAAGCATCTCTTTATGGGGTGCT
>CALWRK010000062.1 GCA_944383935.1 uncultured Clostridia bacterium | reverse complement strand
GAAAACAGCTATGCTTTCCCTTTTTGCCTGTGCAAGGCTTTCTCGGGTGCAGCGTCACGCTGCTGAAAAAATCATAACAAGGCGGCACGCCGTCACGCCGCCTTGAAAAATCACATTCTTCACATTAACTCCCTATACAGCGCCACGATATCTTCCTTGCTCGGATCCTTGGGGTTGCCGGGACGGCAGGCGTCGTCCATGGCAGACTGCGCGAGGAAGTCGAGATCTTCTTCCTTTACTATGCCTTTGAGGTCCTTGGGAATGCCCACATCGGCGGAAAGTTGCGCCACTGCGTCGCAAGCAGCTTTGCGCGCTTCTTCCACGCTCATGCTTTCCGTCCCCTCAATGCCCATGGCTTTGGCTATGTCGCGATACTTATCCCCCGTGGCGTCTGCGTTATAGCGCATAACGGTGGGCAGCAGTATGGCGTTGGCTACGCCGTGAGGTGTGTCATACAGCGCTCCTAGGGCGTGTGCCATAGAATGAACTATACCCAAACCGACATTGGAAAAGCCCATACCCGCGACGTATTGCCCCAGCGCCATATCTCTCCTGCCTTCGGGAGTATTGGCGACGGCGGCGCGCAGGGAGCGGGAGATTATCTCTATGGCTTTTAGGTGGAACATATCCGTAAGCTCCCACGCGCCCTTGGTGATGTAGCCTTCTATGGCGTGTGTGAGTGCGTCCATACCCGTGGCGGCGGTTAGCCCTTTGGGCATGGTGGACATCATGTCGGGGTCTATCACCGCGACGACGGGGATGTCGTGGGGATCGACGCAAACGAATTTACGCTTTTTCTCCGTATCGGTGATAACGTAATTTATGGTGACTTCTGCCGCGGTACCTGCGGTGGTGGGCACGGCTATTATGGGCACGGACGGGTGTTTGGTGGGGGCGGTGCCTTCCAGGCTGCGCACGTCCCCGTATTCGGGATTTGCGATGATGATGCCTATCGCCTTTGCCGTATCCATTGAAGAACCGCCGCCGATGGCTACGAGGTAGTCCGCGCCGCTTTCTTTGAACGCAGACACGCCGGTGAGCACGTTTTCTATGGTGGGATTGGGTTTTATATCCGAATAAAGTTCATAGTCCAATCCCTCCGCTTTGAGCACGTTGAGTGCTTTATCCGTCACCTTGAATTTGACAAGGTCGGGGTCGGAGCAGACGAACGCCTTTTTGAGGGCGCGCCTCTTCACTTCTCCGGGGATCTCCTTAATGGCTCCCGCGCCGTGATAACTTGTTTCGTTGAGTACTATTCTGTTTGCCATGATTTTTCTCCTTTTATTTGACGTCAAGGAAATCCTTGCGATAGTTTTCCACTTTGAACAGCTGTAAAAGTTTGAGCATATCTTCATCCTTTATCGTATTCTTGCGCGGCAAGTGCGCGGTGAGCATATATATCTGCGCCGCCTTTTCCACCGTTTCTATAAGTCCGAAGGTTTCATCCAATGTCTTCCCCGCGCCGTATATACCGTGCATTGCCCACACCACCAGCCTGAACGACTTCATCTTCTCCGCGGTGGCGCGCCCTATCTCGCTCGTGCCGCACAACATCCACGGCAGTACGCCCACGCCCTCGGGGAACACGACTATGCACTCCGTGCACATCTCCCACAAGCTGTGGGTGAAAGACTTTTCGTCCAGAGAGTGCACGAAATTCATCGCCAAGGTATAGGTGGGATGGGAGTGCATGACCACCCTGTTTTCCGGATCCACGCCAAGACGCGCGATATGGCTCATCATATGCGCGGGAAATTCGCTGGTGGGTCTGCCTCCGTCCTTGAAACCCCAAAGCAGCTCCACCTGTTCTCCGCCGCTGCCTATCCTGACTATACCCAAATTCGTTTCGGGGTCAGACTTCACGTTTTTGAAGTATTTACCCGTACCCGTTACCAGGAAAATCTTCCCCTCCAAGGGGGAGAGATCCACGTCCTCCTTATTCACTCCCATTACCGGTATGGTGCGGACTACCCGTTCCAAATCCAAATACTTCGCGACTTCCCCGCCGTCCAGCATATAGCTGATATTGCCGCCGTTGCGCTCATCCCAGCCCAAACGATACATATTTGCGGCGGTGTCGCACATCTCGCTCATAAACTTTGCCTGTAATATATCTTTCATCGCTTGCTAAGCTCCTCTTTCTCGTACTTGCGTATTTCGGGATAATACTCCTCTTGTTTGCCCTGCCTTTTCAAATACTCCTCCCAAACGGCGAAGAAGGGCAGATCTTTTATCCTCTCTTGTTCTATCATAAGCAGGGTAAAGTCCCCGTCATCTTGAAGTTTGCGCAATTTGTCGTGCGGCGTGAGCAACGCTTGAAGCAGCGCCTTTTGCATACTCCTCTGCCCGGTGACCCACGCGGAAAGTCTGTTTATGCTCGCGTCAAAGTAGTCCAGACCTATCATCACCTTGCCTATCGCGTTGTTGCGCACTATCTCTTTGGCTATCTCTTTCAACTCGTCGTCCAGTATGACCACATGGTCGGAATCCCACCTCACGCCGCGCGTGACGTGCAGCGCCAGCTTGTCGTAAAACGCCAGCAGAGCGGGGATCTTGTCCGACACATATTCCAGCGGATGATAGTGTCCGTTGTCCAATAGACAGCATATGTCGTTCTTTGCGGCGTAGTTTTGGTAAAATTCGTTGGAGCCCACGGTATAGCTTTCCACGCCTATGCCGAACACCTTACTCTCCACAGCCACCGTCACCTTATCTCTATTATAGCCGCAAGAGAGGATTTTATCAAGACTGTCTTTCAGCCTGAGGCGAGGTGTGAGCCTGTCTGCGGGGACGTCCTTGAATCCGTCGGGAATCCATATGTTCACCATGCAATGCGAACCCGTTTCGGCAGCAAAATATTCTGCGATTTTCAGACAAGATATGCAGTGATCCACCCAGAATTTTCTCACCTCGTCGTCGGGAGAGGACAAGGTGAGTCCGCCCTTGACCATGGGATGGGAGAACATGGTCGGATTGAAGTCTATGCCGTCCAGATCCAACTCTTTTGCAAATTCCACCCACGGCGTAAAATGTTCGGGGCGGTAGGCGTTCCTATCCACCTTTTCACCGTTCAAAATGGCGTAACTCGCGTGCAAATTCAACCTCAGTTTGCCCGGCATGAGCGAAAAAGCCTCGCGTATATCCGCTTTTAACTCCTCGAAATTTCTCGCCCTGCCTGGGTAGTTCCCCGTAGTCTGTATGCCCCCGGAGAGGGAGCCTGCGCCGTCTAATCCTATCACGTCGTCGCCCTGCCAGCAATGTACGGATACGGGGATGTTCGCCAGCGTATTCAGCGCCTTTTCCGTATCTATGCCCTCTTTTGCAAAAACCCGTTTTGCCATATCGTATGCCGTCATCCCTTTATCTCCTTTATGTCGAAAGAATTTTTTATCATCTCGCGGGCGGTAAGTATATCGCCTATCTCTCCCGCGCCTATCATCTGCATTATTATGTTACCCGTTGCGGTGGCTTCCACGGGACCTGCGGTAACTCTCTTGCCCGTGGCTCGTGCGGTGAGTTCGTTGAGCAGTCTGTCCCTGCTGCCGCCGCCTATTATGCTTATACTCTCGAAAGTGCGTCCCACGCCCTCTTCCAGCTCCTTGACGCTGCGCGCGTAGCACTCTGCCAAACTGTCGTACACCGTCCTTACAAGTTCGGGCATATGCATCACCCTGCCCGCCGCCGCGCATATCTCCCTGCACATACTCTCGGGGGACAAAAAGCGGGGATCGTTTACGTCTATCCTCTCTCCCTTCGCCTTTCTCGCCCACCTCTCCATCAGCGCAAAGGATGGCTCTCCCGCTTCCCTCCTCACGCTTTGCAGCATCCAAAGTCCCGTGATGTTCTTCTGATAGCGGAAAGTAAAGTCTATGCTCCCTTCGTTGGAGTAATTCGCCGCCATACTCGCCTTATCCGTATGCGCAATTTTCTGTTCCGCGCCCAGCAGCGACCATGTACCCGAAGAGATATACGCCGAACCGAATTCGACGGGTGCAGCCAGCACCGCAGAGGCTGTGTCGTGCGTGGCGGGCAACACCACCGCGGCGTTGTATCCCACCTCCTTTTGCACCTGAGGGGAAAGCTCTCCCACCATCTCCCCCGGTTGGGAAAAAGGCATAAAAAGCTGCTTGTCATAGCCCAAAGCGGAGATAATCTCTTCATCCCAAGTGTGCGTAAGCGCGTTCACCATGCCCGTGGAAGTGGCGTTTGTGTACTCCTGCTTCTTAACTCCCGTCAGGCGAAAGTTGAGATAGTCGGGCAACATCAAAAAGCCGTCTGCCCGCGCCAGCTTACCGCTTTTTTTATCGCACCAAAGTTGGTATATCGTGTTAAATGGCTGAAACTGTATGCCCGTTTTTTCATACAGCTTTTCAAACGGAAATACGGCGTGCACCTCATTCGTTGCGGCGCCGGTGCGGGCATCGCGGTAGGAAACGACGTCCCCCACGAGCTTATCGCCGTTGAGGAGCGCGTAGTCCACCGCCCAGGTATCTATGCCTATAAAATCGGGCGTCAAGCCCTGCTCGCGCGCCGCTTTTAGTCCGTTCACTACCTCTTGAAAGAGGCGTTCCGCGCCCCACACGAGGGTGCCGCCGTTTTGGACTGCGCCGTTTGAAAAACGATATACTTCCTTCAAAATTATCCGTCCGTCCTCTATGTAACCGACTATATGTCTACCCGAGGAGGCGCCTATATCTATTGCCAAATATCTCATATCTTTATTTATGGGGGACGGCAGAGCCGTCCCCTGCGAGGGTGATTATGCCGTCACCTTATCGGTGGCGGGATCCAACTTGAATGTAAGTCCCGACGCGGAGGGGAAGTCCACCTTTATCTCGTACACTCCGTCCTCATTGGGTTCGTACGTCTTGGGCTGACCGCTCACAGCGTCCGAAAGCGCGGTTATATTCTCCCCGCCCTCCGGCCACTCGGCGGTGATGGTAAGGGTGCCGGGCTTGCCGTCCGTTATCTCAAGATCCCATGTGCCGGTGAGCCATGGCGTGTGAGGATTGCCATCACTCGTGGCGTACACCTTGAATACGTTGCCGTAGAGCTCGCCTTCTACGGGCTGAGCGGGCTCGGGAACCTTTTCAAAGGCGAGATAGGCGTTGCCCACGAATACCCAAATGGCTTTGTCTTCCGTCTTGAAGGTGTCATCCTCGGTGATGACGACATCCGGGGTCCCTTCATTGTTATCGCAAGCGGCGAACGCGAATATCGCCGCTATGCAGAGCGCCAAAAGCGCTATTGCAACAATTTTCTTTTTCATAATTTCCTCCTTATTCTCGGGCTTGCGCTCCGATATAATCTTGTTCGAACGTGTATTCTCCCGCATTCACGAACTTCTCCTCTCCGCTCGGCATGGTGACCTTGGCGGAGGTGTTGGAAGGAACGCCCACGGTGAGGCGGAATTTGCCCTCTTCTATCTTCCAGCTCGCGCTCACCTTGCCATACACGCTGTCGTACTCTCCGCTTGCATACGTTATGCTTCCTCCGGGGAGCGGCTTTATCTCAAAGGAATTTTCTCCCGCCACGTTTATGCCGCACATACGCGAGAGCAGCCATTCGCACACCGCACCCTTGGAGTAGTGGTTGAGCGAAGCCAGTCCCTTCTCCTTGGTGGTGTTCCCTTCCCACGCCTCCCACACTGTGGTGGCGCCGAACTTGGGCATGAACAGCCAACCGGGCATCTGCTCGTTTTCCAGCAGCTTATAGGCGTATTGCACGTCTATCCCCGCCAGCACGTCTAAGATGAGCGGCGTGGACAAAAAGCCCGTACCCAAACGCCAGCCGTAATTCTCCATCGCCTTTATCAGTCGCTTTTTGGCGAACTCCTCCTGCTCTTTCGTGAGCAGACCCATATAGATGGGGCGCACGAGCTTTGCCTGCCTGTCCGTATCTATGGTAAATTGCGGAGTGGTGACCATCTCTTGATAGGCTGTGCGCGCGCCCTCGCTGTACTGCCTCACCTTGGCAAGACGGGGATCCGCCTGCTTACCCAAGATATTTGCCGCTTCCAGCACCTTTTGCAGAGTGTAGTAGGTATATGCGGTGGATTCTTCGGGATGGGGAGCTGCGAAATCGTACCACTTGAAAGCGCACACGTCCGCGGGCTCCGCCCACTCTCCGTAAGACTGTCCGCAGTTGACCGCATACTTGCGGTTTTTGCGCGAGATATGCATGGGCTTGGCGTAAGGTCCGCCCCATTTGCCTGAGCGCGAGATCATGAAGTTCGCATAAGCTATCATGCGCTCTTAATAATTTTTAAGCAGACGTTTGTCGCCGTACTTTCGATAGTAATTGAGGGGGATATACACGCCCGCGCACGCCCAACCCACCGAGCCGTTCATCACCCACATGAACCAATCCTCGTTGGCGTAAGGCACTATCTGCGGCAGTCTGCCGCTCTTCCACTGTCTGTCGTAGATGTCCCGAACGTGCTTGCGCGAGAATGCCGCATAGTCCACCATGAAGGAAGCGGTATTGAAGAATACCTGGCTGTCCCCCGTCCAACCCATGCGCTCACGCGTGGGACAGTCGGTGGGGATATCGGTGGAGTTGCTTTTGAGCGACCAAAGCGTATTGCGGAAGAACTTGTTTATCAGCTCGTGCGAGCATTCGAAAGTCGAGGTCTGCTCAAATGCGCTGTATACCGCAACCGCCTCGAAATCCTCCTTATCGAAAGGGACGTCCGTTTCGATGAGGGCGTACATAAATCCGCCGAAGAAGTATTTGGGCGTATAGTCGTTCTCCCCGTCCTTACATATGTATTCTATCTGTTGCAGGGGGGAGGGTTTGCCCTTGAATATACACTGTATGTTCACCTGCGTGAATTCACCCTTGTCATCCAGCATCTCGCCCAGACGGATGAATATCTTCTGCCCCGCCTTTGCTTTCACGTTGAAGTGAATGTAACCGGAGAGATTTTGTTCAAACCTGAGCACCTTTTTGCCCGAGGGGGTGGTGATGAGCTCTTGCGGCTTAAACCGCTCGTTTTCCTTCACGAGCAGGTTGTTCGAAGCGGTGAGATTGGCAGTGAAGTCCACCTCCCTCGCCCTACCGGAATAAGAGGGAACCATGCGCGCGTCCACCACTTCTCCGTCCTTTAAGTCGGCAAAACGTACGGGGCCGTCATCACTCCACTTCCAGCTCCCGTCCGTGACTATCGTGGTGATTTTTCCGTCCCTGCCCTTGATTTCCAGCTGGGCGATGAGTTTTGTCTGCTTGCCGTAAGTGAACAGTCTGCCCTTGGAACCGGAAGAACCGCGATACCACCCGTCGGCGAGTTCGCACTCTATCTTATTGCCTCCGGGAGCGAGCAAACTTGTCACGTCATACGTCTGATATTGTACGCGCTTGCGATAGTCGGTGGAACCGGGAGTGAGCACCGC
>CALWRK010000061.1 GCA_944383935.1 uncultured Clostridia bacterium | reverse complement strand
ACGCAAAAGGCGGCGTATCCCTGCTGCTGGAGGACGGCACTCTGCTCGATTCCACCACCTTTACTTACGACGTATTCAATCCCGACGTGCAACCTCCGCAAATTTTATATATAGTTACATCCGGGCAAGGGTTTTCATCCGTCGTGTACACAGAGAATGAAATTAAGTCCGTCACTTCTTTCTTAAACAGGGCTGACCAATGCGGCGTCAGAATGTCCTTCACTTTGACAGACGGGAGTACTGTAAATTATGAGACTTTGTTGAGCGAATACGGCAGCCTGCTCTCTTCCGCCACCATAACTTACGAATATCAATACGGCAACGAGGGCTATAACACCTATAGTATAACGCTGACGGCAGACTTCTTCCGCACCTCTTACAATGGTGTGAATGTCATCCCCGACGCCATGAAAAATGTACCTACTCGAATAAATGTGTACAGTCAATCCACCTACCTGCAATTCGAACAGGCGGAGCTGTCCGACTTTTATGTAACCGCCACCTTGGGCTATGGCTACGACAGCTTGACCATTGACACCTCAGACCCCGACTGCGGACTGGATTTTACTTTGGACACTTCTGTCGCGGGAGAGACGGAAGCCGTGCTCACATACGGCATTATAAGCACTCGCGTGCCCGTCGATGTCATAAGCCTGGACGAAGCCACCGAGTTCTCACTGAGCAACTCCTGGAACATATCGAACATTTCCCTACCCTCGGGCGCTAGCGTAAGCAACTTAATGGACAATACTGCTTTCGACTACTATGACCTTTCCTTCCGCTATTCGCCTTTCGATTATAGCGGGACTTTGACCGAGCACAACGACTATTTCGCGAACACATTCCCCGATTTGGACTTGGAATTCAGGATAAAGGATTTCAATTCCGACGCAGGTTTGCACACGGCGCGCATAATGCTTTACGCCGACAACGGTACCTCGCCCATACAAAAATTCATATCCGATGTTATATATTCAATCGCGCCCGCTTCTGCAAGCAACGACACGATAAGGGAGATAACCTACGTCTATTCCTCGCGCGACGTGTTCTCTCAAAGCGAAGTGGCGGACGGCGCGTACCAAGAGTTGCTCACCTTCTCGGTAATGACGCTTGGCGGTTCTCACACCAACTATGGCGCGGCGGAAATGAGAGCTCAAGGGACAAGATACGAATTCGTGCAAAAGGAAGGCGTCTATGACTTGGAGATATCCACCGATTACGCTTACTATCGCATGAGCGGTATAGAGATAATCCCCGATATGCTGACTACGAAGGTCACGGATTGGAGGTTCTCTTCGGATGACACTCTGTTACTGGATTTGAGCAACTATACCCTCACCGCCGGCGTGGACTTTGAAATTATCGCGGAATACGGCAACGGCTACGATGAGCAGACCATAACCGACTATTCGCAGGTGAGGATTGTGAGGACGTCTCCCCTATTCCCTTTGACGGATATCGGATATAGATATGCGGTAACATATATGGGTATAACGCGCAACATAACGGTGATAAATACCTCTTCCGCCTCTCTCTATACCTCTCCATTGATAGACATCTATCTAAGTAATGCCTACGGTAATGGCAATGTGGGGGATAATGTGGAAGATATCGAAGTATCTTTCTCCATAAACCTATACATGAGCACTGTCTATCTGAATGTTAGCGTCGATTTCCCCACGGCAACCATTGCACAGCATAACGAAGCTCTGAGCCGCATGGGCTTTGAGCTGACCCTCACCGAAGTAGATACCTCCGTTTCGGGAGGAAGTAACGGCACATTGACTCTTACTCGGAATAATTCGTCACCCGTGGATGATACGAGTATATATGTCTATATCTCGCAATAAGAAAGTTGCCATAATACTCATTGCCGTCGTCGCCGTCTTGGCGGCGGCGGCGATTTGCACTATCGTCGCACTCTCGTTTGTGTTCAATGCGCCGCTGGCGTTGCTGACTTTTTTAGATGAAAACGGCGTTACGGAAGAAGAGCTTATATCCCTTTTGGACAACCTGTCCACCGCCTCCGGAATCACTTCGACGGCGAAAAAAGAATTTTTACTCGGCGCTGACGCCCTGTGGCAAGTAGTGCTTACCCTAAACGACTTCGGCAAAGTGGAAGAGGCTGCGGCAATATATGCCCATCCGCCCGCCGCGGACAATCCCTTTATCATCTTCAAATACTCAGACCTCTTAAAGTTCTCGGACGATATTTCACTATGCGAAGCCCCCTCCCTCTCCCCGGACGAACTCACCGCCACCGCCTCCCAGCTTGCCGCCCTCCTGTCGGGCATGGCAGATGCGGGAGAAGACGCTTTTAACAAGAGCGCCGATACCTTATACGACATCATCTCTGCGGAAAATATCTTGGAAGAGGTGTCGTTTAAGTCCATGTACGCGGCTTTTGAGTATGCGGTGGACGTGTCCTCCGCGGTGGATTTTACGCAAGTGTATGTGCTGAATATATTTATCCCCGACTTCTGTCAAACTCAGGCGAAGGGAATACGGGCGGCGGAAGCGCTCCTGCGCTCCTTGGACTATTCGCAATTTTTGGATTTGGCTTCCTATATGCCCGACTTTGCCGGATTCGCCTGCGCCGTATGCGCCTACGCCTCGCAGACGGAGGGCTTTGACATACCCGCCTTTTCCTCCGCCCTTTCGTGCGTCCTGTTATCAGCGGGGACGGACGTAAGCGCGGACGCGATAACCTCTTACATCTCCCGCCTGTCCTCCTTTAACGCGGACGCCTTGACGGAAGAAGAGCGCGCGGTGGCGAAGGAATTTTTGCAATACCTCTCCATCTTATCCTCTCCGGAAGCCTAAACGGCTATTGACTTTATTCCGCGATTATAGTAACATAAAATAAGACCCGTCGCCATGAACGCCGACGGGCGAAAAAGCTATTATCGGAAAGGGAAAATTATGAAAAGAAACGGAATGTGCCCCATTTGCTACCTAAAAAAGCTGTTTTCGCGCCCCTCTAACGTGACGGACGTGTTTTATGACAAAAAGTATGAAAACGGTGCCGCGCTTACCCCGCCCATGGGCTGGTCGAGCTGGAACACTTTTCGCAATCAGATAGACGACAAACTGCTTTTGGAAACCGCCGCCGCCATGAAGGAAAAGGGGCTGATAGACGCGGGATACGAGTATATAAACTTGGACGACTGCTGGCACTCTTCCATGCGCGACGAAAACGGCAATCTGCAGGGCGACCTCACACGCTTCCCCGAGGGCATACCCCCTCTTGTGAAAAAGCTGAACGAATACGGATTGAAGGTGGGCATCTATTCCAGCAACGGCACCTTCACCTGCGAAGATTTGCCGGCGAGCCTGTATCACGAAAAAAATGACGCCTATACCTTTGCCAAGTGGGGTATTGAGTACTTCAAGTACGACTTTTGCCACAACGAAAAGATAAGCAAGTATGCGCCGCTCGTGTATTCCGTATCCATCGCTCCCATAGGCGACAGAGATATACTCACCGTAGGCTGTGAGGACGCCCTGCTGTACGGCACGGCTAAGCTGATGCCCGACAAGCGCCTCCCCGGCGGTATGTATATCTCCGGATTGGACGGAGCGAGCGGAAAAGCGGTATTCAAAAACGTGCTCGTGCCCAAAGCGGGCAAGTATGTGCTCACGATAAACATCTTGAAAAAGGGACTTTATGAAAAGTTCCTGATAGCCTACGCCAACGAGGACAATTATTGCCGCTTTGAAGTGCCCTCCCAAAAGCCATTCAACCTCACCGCGCGCTACCAAGCGTACATAGAACTGAAAGAGGGGCTGAACACGATAAGCCTTTTCAATCCCGTAGGCTCGCGCGCAGACAGCGCCATGGTGCAGTATCAATATATGGGCAAGATGCTTAAAGAAGCGAGCAAGCGCGTAGCCGAAGAAGAGGGACGCGCGGAAAAGCCCATAGTGTTTTCCATATGCGAATGGGGCATAAACAAGCCTTGGAAGTGGGGCGCGACCGCGGGCAACCTCTGGCGCACCACCATGGATATCCGCCCGTGGTGGAAGTGGATGAAGATGATCTACGCGCGCAACGTAAAGCTGTATAAGTACTCTCAAAAGGGCAACTGGAACGACCCGGATATGCTGGAAGTGGGCAACGGGAAACTCTCTCCCGCGCAAAATCGCAGCCATTTTTCCCTGTGGTGCATGATGTGTTCGCCTCTGATTTTGGGCAACGACTTGCGCAGCATGAAGCAAGACGTTTTGGACATAATAACCAATAAAGAGCTCATATCCATAGACCAAGACGAGCTGGGCATCCCCGCAAAACGTGTGAAAAAAGGCGGCATAGACGTGCTCGTCCGTCCCCTTTCCGGCGATAGATGGGCGATATGCGTCTTTAATAAACGCAGAGAGAAAAACTTCTCCTTCCCCCTCAAAGCTCTCACCAAGGACGAGTATGTGAAGCTGCCTAATGCCGCCGAATATTCTTTCAAGGAAGTGTGGACGGGAAAAGATGGCATTTTCACGGAAAAAATTGAGGGCAGGGTTGGAAAAAACGACGTAAAAGTGTATATCCTCAAAGCGAAAAAATAGTATTTTTCTCCCGTGAAAAAATCAAGGCGCACGCATATTGCGCGCGCCCTTTTTACAAGAGTTTTTCTCATATGCCGAGGGCATAAACCGCCCTCGGTTTTTTTCGGAGTTGTTCCGCTTTTTCCTTTGCTATACCTCTACCACCGTGGAGAGGGACACTATACCCGAAAGACTTTCTTCATCCCCCGTATCGTCGCTGCCCAAATACACGATGGCAAGCATCTTTTCCCCTGCATTTACGGGTGCGTCCAAGACCACGCTGCCGGTGAGCACCGTCCCTGCCGGCACACTCCCGCCTATCGCGGGCGTAAGCGCAAATTCGCTGCCGGGCAGATAGTTGAACGTCAAAGAGCCGCCCGGGGCGGTGTACAGCTTCACATAAAGCTGCGCCTGCCTTGTGAACTCCTCCGCTGCCGTAACCACATAGTCCGCATACACTTCCTTCAGCCTGCCGGTAGCGGGCAAAGTCACTGTATACTTCATGTCTGCGGCAGGCAGAGTTATCTGCGCTCCCGGCACCTGATCATTGGTGGATTGCCCGCTCACCGCGTTACCCACATACCGCAGATTGCCCGTGGTATCCTCCGCTGCCAGCGAAGTGGTGAGCGGAGTATCGCCCGAGGTGAACGCCGCCGTACTTATCGTCCTCGCTGTCACGCCTGCCGGCCCGGTGGGACCGGTAGGACCGGTGGGTCCGGTGGGACCTTCCGCGCCTGTCGCGCCTGCGGGACCTGCGTCGCCTGTGGGTCCGGTGGGTCCCGTAGCACCTTCCGTACCTGCGGGGCCTTGAGGACCTGCGTCGCCTGTGGGACCCGTAGGACCTGTGGGGCCCGTAGGACCGGCGTCACCTTGAACACCCTGCGCTCCCGCAGTTCCCTGAGGGCCGGCGTCACCCTGCGGCCCGGTAGGACCTGTGGGGCCCGTAGCGCCTTCTGCGCCTGCACTTCCCTGAGGGCCGGCGTCACCCTGCGGCCCGGTAGGACCCGTGGGACCCGTAGGACCGGTAGCGCCTTCTGCGCCTGCACTTCCCTGAGGACCGGCGTCGCCCGTGGGTCCGGTAGGTCCGGTGGGACCGGTGGGTCCTGCGTCACCCTGAACACCTTGCGCTCCCGCAGTACCGGCGGGACCCGTCGCTCCCGTGGGACCGGTGGGACCCGCTGCACCCGTGCCTGCGGGACCCGTGGGTCCGGTGGGGCCTGTGGGACCTCCGGCAGGTCCGGTTGGTCCGGTGGGGCCTGTCGCTCCCACACCCGCAGCGCCCGTAGGACCCGTTACTCCGGCAGGTCCGGTGGGGCCCGTCGCTCCCGCGGGACCGGTGGGACCGGTAGGTCCCGTAGCGCCCTGTACTCCAAAGCCCTGCGGTCCGGTAGGTCCGGTGGGGCCGGGTACGCCGGTTGGTCCGGTAGGTCCCGTGGCGCCGATGTCACCCGTCCTCCCCTGGATACCTATGGCTCCCGTGGGGCCGGTTGCGCCCTGAATTCCCCTGGGACCGGTGGGTCCGGTCGCTCCGCGAGCGCCCATGGGCCCGGTGGGTCCTGTGGGGCCTATGAGCGATACGCTGGTACCCTGCGGTCCCGTGGGACCCGTGGCTCCGCGCGGTCCGGGCGGTCCGGGCGGACAATTACAGCCGCGGCGATTGCCGCAACAATTATCGTTATCGAACATTTATTTCTCCTTTTGAGCCGCCTCATATGCGGCTTTGATGAGTGCCAGATTGTCGCGCAGCCTGTCTATGCCGCCGCCCGCTTCTGCCGCACGTTCGGCATTTTCCAGCGAGCCCTTCAAATCGCCCAGATAATACAGCGCCACCGCCAGACAGTCGTAAGGGGCATATCCCCACGCCTCGGGTTCATTGATATAGGACATAGAGCGCTCTTTTATCTCCAAAGCGCGTTCGGCGCAGAATACCGCACCCGTCCAGCGCTTTACCTTGATATAATATTTCGCCGCGTCCACCCACGGTTCACGCAGATATGGTGCTTCGGCAACCGCCCTAAGAATCCAACTTTCACCCTCACTCATATCTCCCTTGATGAGGAAACAGCGTGAGATGTAGCGCATGGAGGCGGCACGTTCATCCCTCCAAACGCTTTGAGGGAGGGAGAGATGGCGCTTTAATTCACGAATGGCGTCGTCATATCTGCCGTGAAAGTAGTACTCCCTGCCCAGGTAGTGGGAATTGCGGTCGTTTTCAGGATGTTCGCGCACGGAAAGTTCCAAGAGGGGCAGATATTGCGCGCGCGACTTGGTCGGGTCCGCCAAGTGTTTGAGCCATACTCCCCCGGCATAGATAGTTTTACTCTCGTGTCCGTCTTGGGTATATAGCACTTCGTGCACGGGATGCCGCCATTCAAAGCCGGATCTTATGTGCGCGTTTCCTATCCAAAAGACGTGCCCTTCGCTACCGTCGGGATTGAAGTTCCAGGTGTAGCGATAATATATCTGCTCCGCGCCCGTCTTAGCCGCCTCCTCCAAACCCTTACGCCAGCCGGGGGCGAACACTTCGTCCAAATCCGTGCATACGCACAAAGTTGCGTCCTCGGGCACCATATTCAAGGATGCGTTCCTCGCCAAATCAAAGCGAAAAGGGGAAAATATCTCCGTCTTGACGTGCGCGCCGCCCTCTTTCAAAAGGCGCACGGTGTCGTCGGATGAACCCGTGTCGAGCACATATATCCCGTCCGCTTCGCGCATGGAATCCAGCCAGCGCCGCACGAATTTTTCCTCATTCTTTGCAATGGCATAAACACATACTTTCATATTGCATACTATGAATTTTACACCAAAATGTGTACTACCTTCGCCCGCTCAAACACTTCAAGCGGCAAAAAAAGTTGCCACT
>CALWRK010000060.1 GCA_944383935.1 uncultured Clostridia bacterium | reverse complement strand
CGAGAAAATAAACACATATCCGCTATAAATAATTATATATGTAAAATGTGTTCTAACAGGGTTGGGTAAAGGTAAATAATATGTAAAATAATCAAAAGAAGTGTCGCCGAATTAAAAAATAAATACTCTTAAATAGAGGTAGGTTAAGACGAAGGAGCGTCAAAACCTGCCGTTAATCTATTCATTCACCTTAAAAGATATTCGGCAGAAGTTTTTCGTCGGATATCTTTTTTTGAAGAGAAAAGAGAAAGAAGAACAAAAGAGGCGCGTCTGCGAAGACGCGCCTCTTTTTCCCAAATCGGTTAAAATTCCATTCTTACGCGCAGGGTATGAGTCTGCTTGGGGAGAATGTCGTAGTGCGGCTTGGTGCACGCCATGGCGGGGGTATCGCCTCCCACGCCGCGCTGTTTGCCGTCGATGCAAACGGTCAGTCGGTCATCTCTGCCCAGCTCGCAGGAGTGCTTCGCGTTATACAGCTCCATGGTGGTGTAGGGGTGAATGGTCATCTCGAAAGGAGCGTTCACCGCATTTATCTTCACGCCCTTGCCCGCGCCTATCTCTGCGTATCTCACGCCGGTATGGTCGCCGTTTTCCTGGGGATAGAGGTAGTCGTGGATGAAGTCTTCCGCCTTACCCTCGTACAAGCCCAGCTTGGAGGCGGTGGCGCGGTCGCAGTAATTCTCGTGAGGTCCCTTTCCGTAGAACTTCACGCCGTCTACTCCCTTTGCCAGGCGGAAGGTGAAGCCGTAGCGTTCCATACTCTTTTTGGGAGTAACGTTCATCACCATTTCCAGCTTGCCTTCTCCGTCGAAGATATAGGTGGTTTCCAGCGATTTGAGGGAGCGCATCTTCCAGTTGATGTGCACATACACCTTATCTCCGCGTATTTCGCTGCCCACCTTGGAGGCTTTCAGCGTTTTCATCGCCTTGCGGTATCTGCTCTTGCCCATAAACAAATCCGCCACAAATCCGGGCACTTGGGGCAGGGCGTCGTTATCTATGGTGGCGCGGAAGAAGTTGGGTTTTATGGGAGAAGTCAGCCTCTCTTCGCCCGCCTTCTTTACGGAGGTTATCTCGCCGCCGTCTATCACATACGTCGTATCTTTTGCCGTTATTATCAGCTTATTGCCGTCCTGCTTTATCTCGGATCCGCCCATGCCTTCCACGGTGGAGAAGTCGTATTCGCGCAGTATGAACTGCTCGTAAGATACGACGTGACCTTTGGGGGCGTAAAGCTCGTCCTTGCCCAGCATGAGTTTTACGTTACACACCACCTCGCCTTTTTCGGGGAAGGCGGGCACATGGAGGGGATAGACGGTCACGCTTCCCGCCGCGCCGCTTACAGTCACCCTCTCTTCTCCCAGCTGCTTGCCCTCGCACTCGTAGGACACAGAGCAGTCAAAGCCGTCCAAGGCGGTGAACATATAGTTGTTCTTCACCGTGAGTTTGCCGTCGGAATATTCAAAGTCCACCATCCTGTGCTGATACTTGACCTCGTATAGGGCGGGGTTGGGGGAGCGGTCCGCGCGCACTATGCCGTTGAAAGCGAACCTGCCCGCATTGGGCTTATCTCCGAAATCTCCGCCGTAGCACCACTTATCCTTGCCGTCTTTTGTCTTGCGGTGTATGGACTGGTCGGCAAAGTCCCAGATAAAGCCGCCCGCCAGCCTGTCATACTTGCGGAAGGCGTCCCAATAGTCGGAGAAGTTGCCCAGCGCGTTGCCCATGCAGTGGGCGTATTCGCACTCTATAAAAGGCAGGTCGCGGTACATATCGGGGGTGTATTTGCTGCCCATGGGGGACCAAAGCGCCACGCAGTGACGCATGGGTTTGTTCTCTCCTATAACGGGCATCTTTTCCACATGGGAGTACATCTCGCTCAGCACGTCGCCCACCTTTCCGGTGGTGTCGGGTTCGTAGTGTATAAAGCGCGTCTTATCCATTTTAAGGATGCGCTCTTTCATTATCTTGAAGTTCTTGCCGAACCCCGCCTCATTTCCCAGCGACCAGCTGATTATGCAGGGGTGGTTGCGCAATCTGCCCACCATGTTACGGGCGCGGAAAACGCATTGATCTCGCCAACTCTTCCTCCCCTTAGGGATGAACATGGCAAGCCCGTGCGACTCCAAATTGGTCTCCGCCATGACCAGTACGCCGTACTTGTCGCACAGCTCGTAGAACACGTCTTGGTTGGGGTAGTGGGAGTTGCGGATAGCGGTGATGTTGTTGGCTTTGCACAGCTTGATGTCCGCTTCTATCAACTCCTTGGGCACGGCATGACCGTAATAGGGGTGGAACTCGTGCCTGTTCACGCCGCGTATTTTAAGCGGCTTGCCGTTGAGCAGGATAAAGGGACCTTTCCCGTCGCTAAAAGGTACGATGCGCACTTCGCGGAAGCCGAATTTACAGCTGCGAATATCCGCCGTTACCCCGTCCAGCAAGAGGGTCACCTTTACGTCGTACAGCTGCGGATCTTCGTGCGACCACAGCTTTACTCCGTCCACTTGCGCGGTCATTTCCTTTATTCTGCACTTTATATACTTTTTCTTTTTATCCTTGTCTATCTCCAGCTCTTTGCTCAGCGCCGCCACTTCTTTTCCGTCTTTGGACAGGGTGACTTGCACCTGTGCACTCTTGTCTTTCAGTTCGCTTGCAATGCGAGCCAGCACGCTGACGGTAAAGTCCGCGTTCTTATAGTCGTTCTTCAAGTCGGAGCGCACATAGTAGTCTTCTATCATCGCCTGCGGCTTGTATACCAGATATACGCTGCGGAATATGCCCGAAAGGCGCCACATATCCTGGTCTTCCAAATAGCTACCCGTGCAGTAGCGGTACACCGTGGCAGCCAGTTTGTTTTCGCCCTCTTTCACAACGTCCGTGACGTCGTATTCCTGGGGGCTGAAAGTGTCCTCGGAATAGCCCACAAATTGACCGTTCACATATATGTCCGCGCAGCTATTTATGCCGTCAAAGCGCAAAAACACTCGCTTGCCCGTCTTTTTCACGTTGAATGTGGTTACATAGCAGCCTACGCTGTTGCGGTAACCTTTGACGTGGGGCAGGAGCAGGGGATTGAACTGCACCAGGGCGTAGGGGTATGTAAAATTGGTGTAGATGGGGGTATCAAAGCCCTCTATCTGCCACTCGGACGGCACCTTTATCTTGGTAAATCCGTTCAGCTCGGCGCCCGGCTGCTCGTAGCCGACAGGCACCTGCGATACTTTTTCCACAAACTTGAAGTCCCACTCTCCGTCCAGACACTCTGCTGTGGGATTGCCATCCTTATCCAAAGGGAAGCCGGCGGCATAACGCCTTTCGGCATTGATGTTGTAAACCGACAGTTTGCTCCAGTTTTTCATAATGTTCTCCTTATTGTTGGGCGCGCCTGCGCTTATAGATAAGTATAACATATATTTTACATAAAATCCATACTTTTTGCGAAAAATATCGCGTTTGTGCAATATTTGTTTTCTTCAAAGCGCGCCGCACCCGTCCTCGCCCACGGAAGAACACTTTAAGCGGACGCTTTTGCAGCGTGACGCTGCACTCCGATTAAGCCCTGTATGGACTTGAAAGAGCGCGGGAGATTGCGTCGCAGACACTTGAGAAAAAAATTGCAGAGCGGAGATAAACTATTTATAGAGGCTTTTGCGAAGAATAACGCCAAGGAAGCTTGCTGCCTATTGCGAAGTTATCGGAAGCGGAGCGCCCCGCGCTGCCCTCGCCGAAAGCGGGCATTTTACGCAAAGCAAAACACGCGAATAGGAAACATTTACCGCATTTTTCTGCAAATAGCGCAAAATGTGTTCTACCTAAATTGGGATAAGACACTCGAAAACTCGCGCTTTAAGCGAAAATAGTAGCTTTTGCAACTTGACTGTCATTTCTATATCTGTTATAATATTCTGTAATAAAGTTAAGAGAGGCTAACAAGGTTGAAGACGCTCACTTTTACTGTTCAAGGTATGACGTGCGTGGTTTGTTCGGGCACGGTGGAAAAGGCGCTCAAAGCGCTGCCCACCGCAGAAGGCGTGGCGGTGAACTTCGCTTCGGGCAAGGCGGTCATATCGTATGACGAAAATGTGCTGGGGGAAGCGGATATCGCCGCAGCCGTGACCAAGGCGGGGTATAAGCCTGTCATAGGGCAGGCGGCAAAGGAGAACAAGCGTGATTTTGCGCAGATAAAGCTGATAATATCTTTCGCGCTGGGTATGGCGCTGCTCCTTTGGGCGATGCTGCCCATGATAGGCGTGCCCTATCCCGACGCCATATCTCCGGATAACGGTACGCTGGCGTTTGCCACGGTGCAGATAATCTTGTGTATTCCCGTGCCCATTCTCAATTTCGGCTATTATATCCGCGGTTTCAAAAATCTGTTCAAGCTGAAACCTAATATGGACAGCCTCATAGCAGTGTCCACCACCGCGGCGTTTATATACAGCTTATACAATTATGTGCGCATATGTATGGGCGTGCCGGGCTTGGGGCATTCACTCTATTTCGAGTCTGTATCGGTTATTATAGCGCTCATATCGCTGGGTAAGTATTTGGAACACCGCTCTCTTCAAAGAACGGGAAACGCCATTGCCGCGCTCACCGCGCTCACTCCCAAAGTCGCTACCGTCGTCAGAAACGGGGAACAGTTGCTCATTCCCTCCGAGCAGGTAGTAAAGGGGGATATCGTGCTGGTCAAGGCGGGGGAGAGTTTTTGCTGCGACGGGGAGATAATCTCGGGTAGCGGCGAGGTTAATGAGAGTATGCTCACGGGCGAGAGTATGCCCGTGGACAAGACGGCGGGAGATAAGGTGTTCGGCGGCACGATAAACGGCAGCGGCAGCCTCACCTTTCGTGCGGAGGGCGTGGGGGCGGATACCGCGCTTGCAAAGATAATAAAGATGGTGGAGGACGCGCAGAACTCCAAAGCTCCCATAGCCAAATTGGCGGACAAGATAGCGGGTGTATTCGTGCCCGTGGTCATGGCGATATCGGTGATCTCCGCCATAATCTGGGGCGCGACGGGACATACGGCGGCGTTTTGTATGCAGATATTCGTGGCGGTGCTGGTCATAGCCTGCCCGTGCTCTTTGGGACTTGCCACTCCCACCGCGATCATCACGGGTACGGGCAGGGCGGCAAGGCGCGGCGTACTCTTTAAGAATGCGGAGGCGTTGCAAAAGCTGTCCGGCGTGAATTGCGTGGTGTTCGATAAGACGGGCACGATAACGGAAGGAAAGCCCAAGCTCACCGATTTTGCGGGAGATGAGGAGGCGGCATTGCGATTGGGCGCTGCCTTGGAGCGTCAGTCCACACACCCTTTGGCGGTGGCGGTGTGCGAAGCGGCGGAGGAGAGGAATATCCCCTTGTCGGAAGCTGAGGGGGTGACCAACGTAGCCGGATACGGGCTTAAAGGCGTCGTGGACGGACAAAAAGTGCTCGTGGGCAAGGAGGGGTTCCTCACTTCCGCGGGCGTGGATATATCCGCTTTCCAAGGGGAGATAAGCCGTATGCAGTCGGAGGGAAAGACGGTGGTATGCGTAGCCGCGGACGGCGTCATGCTGGGCGTGCTGGGCGTGTCGGATATCATAAAAGAAGGGGCAGCCAAGGTGTGTTCCGAGTTGAATAGGCTTGGGATACGCACGGTTATGCTCACCGGCGACAACAAGCTAACCGCCAGCGCGATGGCGGAGCAGGCGGGCATTACGGAAGTCATAGCGCAGGTGCTCCCCGGCGATAAGGCTGCCAAGATAAAGGATTTGCAGCAGTCGGGATTCAAGTGTCTGATGGTGGGCGACGGCATTAACGACGCTCCCGCCCTCGCGCAGGCGGACGTGGGTATGGCGATAGGCGCGGGCAGCGATACCGCCGTGGAGTGTGCGGACGTGGTGCTGGTGGGGAACAGCCTTTCCGCGTGTACGGACGCGGTGCTGATAAGCCGCGCTACCATGCGCAATATAAAGGAGAATCTGTTTTGGGCATTCATATACAACATCATCGGCATCCCCTTTGCCGCGGGCGCGGTGTATGCGTTGGGAGGACCTTTGCTCAACCCCATGCTGGCGGCGCTGGCGATGAGCCTTTCTTCCATATGCGTGGTGTCCAACGCCCTAAGGCTCTCCGCATATAATGCGGACAAGGCGCGCGCACGTCTGGACGGCACTTTGGACGAATGGAAGCGCAAGCGCAGGGAGAACAAGAGGGCGGCAAAGCAGAGGAAGAAGCAGGCAAAACTCGCCTGCTCCACGGGAGCGTGCCCGATAAACGCGAATAACATAACAAGCCCCGAAAGGGACGAGGAGGGATATATGAAACTTACAATAGGCGTAGACGGAATGATGTGCGCGCATTGCGAAGCGCGCGTTAGCTCGGCTTTGGAAGCGCTTGACGGCGTAAAAAAGGCAAAAGCCAGCGCAAAAGACAAAAATGTGGTCGTAAAATTTGACGAGGACAAGGTGGACGTAGTAAAATTGAAAAAGACCATAGAGGAGCAGGGTTACAAGGTAACCGATTGAAGTTATGCTGAAAAAGGTAAAGACGTTGCTATCTTCGGAGGAAGTAAAACAGCTTACCCCCGTAAGCGAGCATTTGCGCGTAATCAAGGAAGAGAGAGACAGACAGGCAGAAGCGATACTCACGGGCGCGGATAAGCGCAAGATGCTCATCGTAGGACCGTGTTCCGCGGATAACGAGGACGCCGTGTGCGACTATGTGGCGCGTCTTGCGAAAGTCGCGGATAAAGTGAAGGACAAATTCCTCATCATACCGCGCATCTATACCAATAAGCCGCGCACGCGCGGGGAGGGATACAAGGGCATATTGCACAATCCCGATCCCCACAACTCCGCCACGGACATACAGGCGGGAGTTATCGCCCTCAGAAAGATGCATATCCGCGCCATATCCGAGAGCGGACTGTCCAGCGCGGACGAGATGTTGTACCCCGATAACCATGTGTATTTGGACGACTTGCTCACCTATGTGGCGATAGGAGCCAGGAGTACGGAAGATCAGCAACACAGGCTGGTAGCCAGCGGTATAGATCTGCCGGCGGGCTTCAAAAATCCCATGAACGGCAGCGTGCGCGTCACGATAAACTCAATATACGCCGCGCAAATCCCCAACGAGTTCAAGTATCGCCAATACCAGGTCAAGACGGAGGGCAATCCCTTCGCTCACATGATCTTGCGCGGCGGCGTGGACGTGTATAACAACAATTTTCCCAACTATCACTACGAGGACGTCATGAACGCCATCGAACTCTATGAAGCCAGCGGACTTAAAAATCCCGCCATTATCATAGACACCAACCACTCCAACAGCGGCAAGAAGTATCTTGAACAGGTGCGTATAGCCAAGGAGATCTTCACCAATATGAAGTGGTCGGAGAAGATGCACTCCTATGTGAAAGGGCTTTTGATAGAAAGCTATATTCAAGATGGGGCTCAGCCCGTCACCGGCAGCGAGTACGGTAAGTCCGTCACCGACGCCTGCCTGGGCTGGGAAAAGACGGAACGACTTATCTGCGATTTGGCGGATATGCTGTAATATCGCAAAACGTCAATAGCGCCCCGCGCTCAACGCGCGGGGCTTTTTAATGGT
>CALWRK010000059.1 GCA_944383935.1 uncultured Clostridia bacterium | reverse complement strand
ATCTCTGTCACCTGCGGAGTGCTTGCCGGCTGCGATCCCAACGGGTTTAAGAGCGGCTTCGGCACGGATAACAACGGATACGCGAAATACGACGATGAAGTAAAGCGCCTCATCTCCGTAGTACCCAACGAGCGTCAGCTGGATTTTTTGGAGATGGAGTACTACAACTTCATCCACTTCGGGATAAACACCTTCACCCGCGTGCAGTGGGGCACGGGGGATGAAGACCCCGCGCTGTTCAACCCCACGGAGCTGGACACCGATCAGTGGTGCGAGATAATAAAAAATTCCGGCTCGAAAGGCGTTATCATCACGGCAAAGCACCACGACGGATTCTGTCTATGGCAGACTTCCACCACAGAACACAGCGTGAAGAACAGCCCGTGGATGAACGGGCAGGGCGATGTGGTCAAGATGCTTTCGGAAAGCTGCGAAAAGTACGGCTTGAAGATGGGCATATACCTCTCTCCCTGGGATATGAATGCGGAAAGCTACGGCGATACCGATGCTTATAACGCATTTTACATGGCGCAGCTTACCGAGCTTTTGAGCGGCGATTACGGCCCCGACTTCGACGGCGACGGCAAGGGCGAGATCTTCTGCGTATGGATGGACGGCGCAAGAGGTGAAGACGTCCCCGACGATTTCGAATATTGGATGGACGAGTGGGAGGACCTTATCTGGACTCTTCAACCCAACTGCGTTTCCACCAATCTGGGCAGCGACGTGCGCTGGATAGGAAATGAAGCGGGCAACACCCGTAACAGCGAATGGAGCGTGGTAAGTCAAGGAAATGCGGCAAATCAGTCCCAGCAGACGAGCGAAGAGGATGCGGACAGATTGCAGACGGTAGACCCTTCCGACGAAGATCTCGGCAGCCGCGAATTGCTCGCCAAGTACCGCGATTTGGTGTTCTATCCCGCGGAAGCGGACGTGGTCATCAATAACCCCAACGGCACCTGGTTCTGGAACGGCAGCGACAAGGCCAAGCCCGGCAACATCTTATTTGACCTGTATATGTCCACGGTGGGCGGCAATGCGAGCCTGCTTTTGAACTTGGCTCCCAATGATAAAGGGCTTATCCCCGACGCCACCAAGGAGTCCATGGAGGACTTCAAGGCGCTTTTGGACGCCAGTATGGCAAAGCCCGCCGATATTAAATCCATAACGGTGGGAGATGCGGACAGTCTTACGCAAAAAGAGGAGCTGAACAACCTGCTGAACACGGATAGGGAAGGGTATACTTTCGAGGAAAATGAATATATCGTCGACCTAACTTTGAACGAAATCATCACTCCCGGTAGGCTGGATATCAGGGAAGATCTGCGCTATTCTCAGCGCGTGGAAAAGTTCGAGGTGTGGTGTAAGGACAGCGCCACCGACGAGTGGGTGAAGCTGGCGGACGAAACGGTGATAGGCAACCGCAACATCATGCTGTTTGAAGATTCGGACGAACTCACCGTGCCTCAGACGAACTATATCAGAATAGTGATCAAACAGTCGCGCTGGGTGCCGGTGCTCAGAAGCATACAGCTTTACGCGGCATAGGACTGTAAAGGCTAAAGCGGCGGAGATGTTCCGCCGCTTTTTTTTGAACTATATTTTTCCGTATCATTGCAAATTGCGCGCGCGTGAGTTATAATTTACGTTAGAGAGGCGGAATATGAGAACTGTTTTTTCCAATCTTACCATTTTGGATGTAAAGCAAGAGTGCAAGCCCGTCCACGCCATGGACATAGTCGTAGAGGACGGGAAGATAGCAAGCGTGCATAGGCACGAAAAGCAGGAGGGCGAAATTGACTGTACGGGAATGTACGCGATGCCCGGGCTTATCAACGCGCACGCCCATCTGTTCGGCACGGGCACTCCCAGCAAGATTTTGAGCGGAGGCGGACTGCAAACGGCTGTGCTCAAATTCATAAAGACGAGGGCGGGCGGAAAGGTGCTGGACGCACTGGTATCGTCGGCGGCAAAGCAGGAGCTTCTTTCGGGAGTCACGACCCTCAGGGCGGTGGGCGATTTTAACTATTCGGACATACGTTTGAGGGACAGGCTGAATGCGGGGAAAGGGGATTTGGGACCAAGAGTTATAGCCTGCGGTCCCGCCATCACCGTGCCCGGAGGACACGGAGCGGGCACTTTCGCCCGTGTGGCGCAGACTCCCCAAGAGTTGGCGGCGCTGGCACAAGAACACGTTCGGGCGGGTGCGGATTGGATAAAGATATGCATAACCGGCGGGGTTATGGACGCGAAAAAACGCGGAGCACCCGGAGAAGTTAAGATGACGCAGGAACAGGTAAGGGCGGTGTGCGATGAAGCGCACAGGCTGGGTAAACGCGTGGCAGCGCATATCCAGAGCACCCTCGGAATGCAGATAGGTATAGACGGAGGTGTGGATACCTGCGAACACGGCGCGCCTGTGGACAGGGAGCGCCTGGCTGTTTTGGCAAGCAGAGGAGGCGCGCAGGTGGTGACGTATTCTCCCGCCGTGCCCTGCGCCCGTCTTTCCCACGAGATAACCAAGTTGAACGAAACGGCTTGTTTCAACTCCGAAACGGTAATGAAGGGGATGACGGAGTGTGCGGAAGAGGCGGAAGATATGGGCGTGGCGGTAGGATTGGGAACAGACGCGTCCTGCCCTTTCTGCACCCAGTACGGTATGTGGAGAGAACTGGATTATTACGCGAAAATCACGGGCAGGGGCGAGAAAAAAGCGATAGAGTTGGCTACAATAGGCAACGCTGCCATACTGGGCATAGACGACATAACGGGCAGTATAGAAGAGGGAAAGAGCGCGGATATACTCATTTTGGACAAAGACCCGTCAAAAGATCTCTCCGCCCTAAAAGATATAAGCATACTTTGCGCCATGGGCAGGGTGATAAACTGTCCTTCGCCCAAAAAAAACAAGAGCATGGAGGAGGCGCTAGACGCGCTTTCCAAGGAGTTGGAAAATGAAAAAAGATAGGTGGAAGATAGATAGGCAGCTGTTTATAACCGTGAACGGAGACAGACAGAATATACGCATACGCGCCGCGGAAGAGGGGTTGACGCCCATACTGTTCGTGCACGGCGGTCCGGGCGTGTGCGACAGGCATCTGGTGCTTAAAAATCAGTCGGCGCTGGCGGAAAAATATACCCTTGTGTGCTGGGATCAGCGCGGTTCGGGTAAGAGTTACACGCCCGCGATAAAGGAACAAAAACTCTCTTTAAGGACGTACCTGGACGACGTGCGCGCGGTGATAGACGCGGTATCCGAGCTGACCGGCAGTGAAAAACTCGTGCTCGCGGGACACAGCTGGGGCAGCGTACTGGGGCTTATCACCGCAAAGGAATATCCCGACAAGATAGCCGCATATATAGGTCAGGGGCAGTTTATAGACGGAGAAAAGAACGAGGAGTTGTCCTACGCCTTCTGCGTGGAAGAGGCGAAGAGGAGGGGCAACAAGAAGGCGCTCAAACAGTTGGAAGGAGGAGCGCCCGTCCAAGGCAGATACCCCACGGACAAGGCGATGATGACGCAGCGCGACTGGCTGTCCAAGTTCGGCGGCGGCACATGGAAGAAGCAGCAGGGGCTTATAGGCTCACTGCTCATGCCCCTTTTGAAGAGTCCGGAGTACTCCCTCTCCGATATAGGCAAGTATGCCTCGGGCGCCCTTTATCTGTCCAAAGCGCTGTGGAACGACGTGGTGGCGCAGCGCCTGGGAGATATAGATAAATTGGATATGCCCGTGATAATAACTCAGGGCGACCACGATTTCAACACGCCCACCGCGCTCGCAAAAGAGTGGTTTGAAAAACTGCACGCTCCGTTCAAAAAGTGGATAGCTTTTTCCGACTCCGCTCATTCCCCCATCTTTGAAGAGCCGCAAAAGTGGAAAGAACAGGTGGAAAAGGCGCTCGCGGAAGCGGGTGTGGGTACAGTGTAAAAATGATCAAGCCCCGCATCACGGCGATGCGGGGCTTGATTTATTTTTTGTCGTGTATATTTTTTCCGTACTTTTTCTTCACCTTGGCGTTGTCTATCAGGTTGTGCAGACCATGCCAGCACAGCTGAACTTTGTTGAACCACAGCTGTTCCAGCGCGCCGAAGAGTTTGCCTGGATTGGCGCGTTTCACGCTCGCCGTATGGGATATGCCCACGCTGTTCAGCAGTTTTTCATAGGCGGGGATACGGGCGAGAAATTCATCGTAGTTGCGCGACATATCCTCGCTCCACACCGCTTCGCAAAAGGCTCCCAATCTGGGGAAGGTCATGAAGTATGCGCGCTTCAAAGTGGGAATCTGCTCCGTCCAAAGGGAGGCTTCCGCGCCAACCATCTTCTCGTGCGGTTTGCATATGGTCACCGGCTGGGTGTATACGGCTTTGAGCGGATTTTTATTATAGGTCAAGTCGAGATAGTTGGGGACGGAGGAGGCGTTGATCAGCGTCCTGCCGCGCTCCATCTCCGCATACATCTTGTTGAAGTCTTTTTCAAGCACGTTCCACACCGTCCACGCCACGTCTGCGGGCGCTTTTCCGCTTATCTCGTCCTCGTTCCAGGTTATGGTTTGAACGCCCTTTGCTTTTAAGTAATCCTTCACTTCGCCTACAAAGTGCGCTTGCAGCTGATTTTCGTTTTCCAGTCCCAGCTGCTTTATCTTTTCTTGGCAATGGGGGCATATCTCCCAGCGCGTCTTGGGCGCTTCGTCGCCGCCCAAGTGCACATAGCCGTCGGGGAAGAGCTCCACCACTTCGTCCAGCACATCCTTGACAAATCGCATGGTGCTATCCTTGCCCGCGCAGAGTATGTCGTGCTTCACTCCCCAGTGTGTGGCAACGGGCAGTTTGCGGTCAAAACAGCTCAACTCGGGATAGCAGTGAATAGCCGCCTGCATATGTCCGGGCATATCTATCTCGGGCACCGCTATTATATGACGTTCATGGCAGTAGTTCACGATATCTTTGATCTCTTCCTGCGTGTAAAAACCGCCGTGCGGCTTGTGGTTGAAGTTGGTGTGGCTGCGCTTGGAACCTTCTTGTGTGAGCAGGGGATATTTCTTTATCTCTATCCTCCAGCCCTGATCTTCGGTGAGATGGAAATGGAACACGTTCAGCTTGTGCATGAGCATTATGTCTATGAACTTTTTCACCGTATCCACGGGCATATAATATCTGCCCACGTCCAGCAAAAATCCGCGCCAGGCAAAGCGGGGTTTGTCCGATATGTTCACGCAGGGCATAAGTCCTCCGCCCGCGACATAAAGCTGGCGCAGACTCTCCAAAGCGTAGGCGTATCCGGCAGAGCATGAGGCTGTTATCTTGACTTTATCCTCACTCACTTTCAGCGTATATTCCTCTTTTTCAAGGGAGGGGTCTTTCTCCGCCGTCACGGGGAGTTTGACTTCTTTGGATGGGGAGATATATTGCAAAAATCGGGCGGTGTCTTGCTCCCACTCGCAGGGGGCGAAGGCAAAGCCGCCGCGCGCGTCCGCCTTTCCGGGCAATTCTTCCGCTTTAAGCGGTTTGGGAATGATGTTTAACATGATTTTCCTCCGTTGAGTATCTAATATAATAATATATCAAAACGTGCGCGTATGCAAGAAAAATCTATGTATGAAAGGTGTATTTTTTACACTTGCTTTATATGTATTTTATATGACAAGAATGTAAAAAAAGTTTGACAATTCATAGTTATAACTTATATAATTAAACTAATCACGGGGAGTAACTCGCGGAGCTATCCGTATCGCGTTCGTCATCACGGCTTTGCCCGGACGCGATTGAAAGAAGTAAGACCGTTCCAAGGGCAGGCTATGCTTTGGAGCGGATTTTTTATGATAATAACTTGCGGAGGATAACGCATGGAAGTTCTTATAAAAGGAATTGCCGCCATAGAATGGTATCATGTGGTAATGTGGGCGATAGGAGCGCTGATGATCTTCCTCGCCATCAGATTTAAGATGGAGCCCACGCTGCTGCTGCCCATGGGCTTTGGCGCAATTTTGGTAAACATTCCCTTTTCGGGTGCATTGAACACCATGGACGGGGATGTGGTAGAATCCTTTGGTATTTTGGACGTATTGAAGGAAGCCGGTTTGGATACGGGCGAACTCTTCCCGCTCATACTCTTTATAGGTATAGGCGCGATGATGGACTTCGGTCCGTTGCTCTCCAACCCCAAACTCTTCTTCTTCGGCGCGGCGGGGCAGATAGGTATCTTCTTCACCATAGTTTTGGCGGCGCTGTGCGGATTCGGTTTGAACGAAGCCATCACGATAGGCGTCATCGGTACGGCGGACGGTCCCACGTCCATCACCGTGGCAAACTCCCTGCTTTCGGGGACGAACAGCGCGTATCTCATCTCGGCAATAACGGTGTGCGCATACTCGTATATGGCGCTGGTGCCCGTAATTCAGCCGGCGGTCATCAAGCTCACCACCACTAAAAAAGAACGCATGATCCGCATGGAATATAACCCCAAGAGCGTTTCCAAGGGTACGAGGATAGTATTCCCCATACTCGTAACGCTCATCTCCGGTCTTATCGCTCCCGCTTCCGTGGCGCTGGTGGGCTGCCTTATGTTCGGCAATCTGTTGCGTGAGTGCGGAGTGCTGGGCAGCCTTGCGGATACGGCGAGCAACGTGCTTGCAAACCTGGTGACCATCTTCCTTGGCATCACCGTGGCGGCGGGCATGATAGGCGCACAGTTCTTAAGGCTGGAAACGTTGGTAGTGCTTGCGCTCGGACTTTTCGCCTTCGTGTTCGACACGTTCGGCGGCATCGCCCTTGCCAAGTTCATCAACCTCTTCACCAAAAAGAAGATAAATCCCATGGTAGGCGCGGCGGGTATCTCCGCGTTCCCCATGGCGTCGCGCATCGTGCAAAAGCTGGGCTTGAAGGAAGATCCTTCCAACCACCTGCTCATGCACGCGGCGGGCGCAAACGTGGCAGGTCAGATTTCCTCCGTTATCGCGGGCGGAATTTTGATGGCTTTTGCCGGAATTTAAGGAGGGCAGGAATATGATGTCTTTAATGGCAGAAGTAACAGAAGAAGTAACCGAAGCTACGGGCGGACTCAGCCAGCTCGGGCATATGGATAAAGAGGTGGTGCTGACCTCGCTCGACTACCTGTGGCAGGGGCTGCTTTCGGTATTCATAGTCATCTTGGTGGTATTCTTGGTGGTGGTCATCCTCAACCTCATCTCCGCAAAGAGCGCCAAGTACAAGCAGGCGCACGCGGGGGAACCCACCTATGCGGATAAGATAAAGGAAAAGTGGGCGAATTTCACCTCTGCGCGCGAGGATAAAAAGGCGCAGAAGCTGCTGGAGCGAGAGGCTAAAAAACAGGAAAAGAAAGAACAAGCGCGGCAAGAAGAGGACAAGGATAAGCAATGACTTAAAGCCCCGAAGCATTCGGCTTCGGGGTTTTTTATACCCGTTTTGTCCATATTTATCGCATATTGTGCATTGACTTGCGCGCGTATATATTATATCCTAGTAGTATAAAGGTCATAGCTTACGGGAGAGATTATGAACAAGAAGATATTCACGGCGATAGCGATTATTTTGGCGGCGGTGTGCGTATGCGGCGCGCTTGCCGCGTGCGAGGCGTACTACCCGCCCTCG
>CALWRK010000058.1 GCA_944383935.1 uncultured Clostridia bacterium | reverse complement strand
CAAACTTAAATGCAAAACCTTTGTTAAAACGGAGGCAAATTACCCGAGAAGGAGCGTGCGATAGAATTTTATTTGATGATATTTATCTCGTATTCAGGAGTTATTCCGCAAAATTTTTCCACCCCTGTCCTCACTTTTTCCGCCAAATCATAGTAATTCGCGGCGGTGGCGGTACCCGTATTCACGATAAAGCCGGCGTGTTTTTCACTCACCTGCGCGCCTTGGATCGCGTAACCTTTATAGCCCGCCTTTTCTATATAGTACGCGCACGAAACCTCGCCGCATTTTTTGAAAGTACAGCCCAAAGACGGACGTCCGGGCTGAGTGGCGGCACGCATCGCCTGCCAGACGCGCATATTCTCTTCTATCCTATCTCCGTCCGATGGCGTAAGGCGGAGCATGACCCCCAATATCACCCCGGGCACACTGCAACTGCGATAGGAAAAATTCAAATCCTTGGCGTATATCCGCTCCACGCGCCCGTCCTTCACCACGTCCGCGTACAGGGTGATATCGCTCATCTGTCTACCGTAACAGCCGCTGTTCCCCGCCAGCGCGCCGCCCACCGTCCCCGGGATGCCGCCGAGCTGTTCCATTCCCGAAAGGGCGCGCATCCTCGCCCATCTCGCCGCGCCGTTTAAGCTCTCCCCGCTCATGACGTAGAGATCCGCGCCTCCCTCGATTATCCCCTTCAACTCGCGCATACATATGACCTCTTTCGGAGGATTGAGAATGAGAGTATTGCTTATCCCGCCCAAAACAAGCGCGTCCTCGCACTCCTTTGCCGCCTTCACCGCCGCGGTGAAATTGCGGGGAAATATCGCCTTTTCCGCCACGCAGGTGCAGCCGAAAGTGCTGGTCAGAGGGCAGTTATACCTGATGTCACAGCCCGCTTTTTCCAAATACGCATCCCTTGCCATAGTCTATTGTATGCCGCGGCGAAGACGAAAGACACTTTTATGTATAGAAATTTTCCGCTTTGCAGACACTGTATTCGAAAGTTAAATACGGAGGTTAGTTATGCAACTGAAAGACAGTAAAACCTATCTCAATCTAGCCAACGCCTACGCCGGAGAGTGTATGGCTATGGTCAGATACCGCTTCGTATCCTACGGGGCGAAACAGCAGGGCTATAAGGCGATTGCCGCGCTGGTGGACGACGTTATCTACAACGAATTTCAGCACGCCAGAATGCTGTATACCTTTATCCAGTCCGCCGACAAGGGCACGATAAACAATCTGCCCGTGAACTCCGGCTTCCCTTTCAAGGAGAAGTGGGACCTTTTGGATAACCTCAAATTCGCCGCGGACGACGAAGAAGCGGAGGTGGAGATCTACTCCTCCTTTGCAAAGACGGCGCGCGATGAGGGCTTTGACGACGTGGCGGGATTGTTTGAAAATCTCACGCAGGTGGAGGACTGCCACAACAAACTCTTTACCCAACTGTATGAACAGATGAAGGACGGGAGTATGTACAAAAAGACGCAGGCGATAAAGTGGAAGTGCGGCGACTGCGGCTACGAAGCCACCTCAAAACAGGCGTGGACGGAGTGCCCCCTGTGCCAGGCAAAGCAGGGCGCGGTGCTCATACAGATAGAAGATAAAGAATAAAAGCGGGATAATCCGCCCTCAAAACACCTTATTTTCCGGCGCGTTCGGGCAAGACGGGCGCGCTCTTTTTTTTATTTGCCCGGCAAAGATTTTTCTCCTTTTTGCTGTTGCACAACTCCCCTTTTTATAGTATAATATCCGTAAAGTCAGATTTTGGGGAAGTGCATGAACAAAAAATCGAAATACCTTTCCGAAACATTGGAAATAGAGTGCGAACTGCTTTCCGCCGTGAGCTACGGCACTTATTACTGCCGTATGCCGCTATTCACCGCCCTAAGGGTGAAGAATAACGGGGAAACGTCCACAGAAGGTCTGCTTATCAAGGTGAGCTCGAACGGCGACCTCCTGTTGCCGCGCGCGGTGGAGGTGGATGATATTCAGCCCGATTCCGGCGTGGAGATAGCCGTGGGCGAGGTGCTCAATCCCAAATTTTTGGCAGAGTTGGAAGAGTGCACGACGTGCACCGTAACGGTGACGGTATGTTCGGGCAAGGACGAGGTATGCACGGCGGACGGAGAGGTGAAATGTCTTCCCATAGACGTGTGGAACGGACTGGGCTCCAGCGTGGAGATGCTGTCCACGCTCGTGCGTCCCAAACTGGCGGATTGCCGCAAAATACTTTCCGAAGCCGCCCTACAACTGCAAAAATGGGGATATTCCCCCGAATGGAGCGGATATTCGGGCAACGATAAGAACGCGGTGCGCTCGTCTGCCGCCGCCATATATTCCGCCATTCGCGCGCAGGACGTGAGCGTTTTGCCCGCTCCAGGGCTGAACGAAGCGCAACAGGCGGGAAATTTGACCCGTCTGCTCACAGACAAACAGGCAACTCCCCTTCAAATGGCCCTGTTTTACGCTTCATGTGCGGAAGCGGCGGGCTTTAATCCCGTGCTGGTGCTGGGCGCAAACGGCGTGGCTGCGGGAGTGTGGCTGAGGGAAAACTGCTTTACGTCCACTTGCACCGACGACATGGCTTTGATAGAAAAATACGTCTTAGACGGCGTGAATAATCTGGCTATTTTCGATATAAACGACATATTTTCTCATAAAAATGCCAGCTTCACCACCAGCGGCGCGCATTTTTTGTCCGCGCTGAAGAAGGGCGAATACGAGGTGGCGCTGGATATAAAGCGGTGCAGGATAGGCGGACTGTTCCCACTGCCCATCAAGGTGAAGCAGAACGGCAAATACGAGCTTTTGGACGAGAAGAACTTCTCATACGACTACAAACCGGAGGAACTAACCGTGTTCACCCCTACCGAAAAGGGGGCGAGCAAGGAGCGCACCTGGCAGAGGCGGCTTTTGGACTTATCCTTGAAAAACAATCTGCTCGCCTTCAAGACGGGAGGCGACGCGGTGCGCATACTTTCCGCCGATTTGACCACCTTTGCCGAGGGCTTGGATAGCGCGGACAAATTCTCCCTCTCCCCCTCTTCTTCTCCGATAAAGCAGCCCTCCGGCTTTGGAGAGAGTTTGGAAGTGCGCGCTTTGAGAGAGTTGATTAAGATGGAGTTGGGAAGCGGAATAATGCGCTCCTACCTTGCGGAGGGAGAACTTGCCGAAAACTGCGCTTCACTCATAAGAAAAGCCAAGACGGCGCAGGAGGAAGCGGGCGCGAATACGCTTTGCCTGGCGCTGGGCTTTTTGAAGTGGAAAAAGGACGGCGGCGAAAAATACGCCCCTCTTATCCTGCTGCCCGTGACTTTGGCGAAAAACCGCAGGCAGGGTATAACGCTGGTGCGCGGGGACGACTACTCCGTGAACACCACCTTGTTGGAATTTTTGAAGAGGGAGTTCGACATAGATCTGCGCGGAATGGAGGACGAAAAATTCTCCGTGTCCCAAATTCTCTCCCTCTTCCGCGCCAAGACGGCGGAAATGAAGGGCTGGGAAGTGACGGAGGACGTGTATATCTCCCAATTCACCTTTGCCCGCTACGCCATGTGGAGCGACGTGAAAAACAACATAGGCGTATTCAAGAAAAATCCGCTTATCGCCTCACTTTTGGCAAACGCAAACAAACTGCCCTCTTCCAAGCTGCGCGCAAAGAGCGAGGACGACACCGACCCCTGCGAGATACTCGCCCCTCTGCCCTGCGACAGTTCGCAGTTCGAAGCGGTGGCGGAGGCGGTGGCGGGCACCACCTTTGTGCTGCACGGACCTCCCGGCACGGGCAAGAGCCAGACGATAACCAACATGATCGCAAACGCCGTGAACGCGGGCAAGAGAGTGCTGTTCGTGGCGGAAAAGCAAGCCGCCCTTTCCGTGGTTAAAAAGCGCCTTTCGGACATAGGCATAGGGGATTTTTGCATAGAGTTCACCTCGGGAAAACCTGCGGACAAAAGTGCGCTCATCTCTGCGATACAGTCCGTTTTGGAATTGAAAAACGTCCCCTTTCACGACTCCTTCCGCGAGGACGGAAAGAAGATAGAGGAGATGAAAAACACGCTGGGTCTGCCCTACAAAGCCCTGCACTTACAGCGCAGCATAGGCGCAAGCGTATACGACGGCATCCTCTACTACTTCCGCAACAGAAAAGCCGCCGATCTGATGAACATAGAAAGCACCTTCTACGACAGTTTGACCGCGGAAAAACTGAGCAAGTGCGAGAGTATGCTGGAACGCGCGCAGATAGCGGCAAAGGAATGCGGCGGAGTGTATCGCTCCCCCTTTGAGAATGTAAATCTCACCGATTTTTCCGAGGACGTGAAGGCGGCGGTGCTGTGCTCGGCAGAGGTATTGCTGGCAGAGTTAAAACATTTCCGCAACTACACGGGGCTTTTTTTGGATATGTTCGGTCAAAAGATAAGTTCTTTCACCCCGCGCAAGCACGAGGGCTTTAACAAGATATCGGGCATATTGAAAGGCTCGGAGCTGAACGACTTCTTCGGCGCGGAGGAGAGGCAGATGCACGCCTTTTTCAACGCCTCCCTCACCTACGACCGCGCTATGAGGCTGTGGTTCAAGCGCTTTGACGACATCCCCGACATAGAAAAGCTCGTCCCCGGCCTGAAAGAAGAACTGGACAAGTGGGACGAAAATTACCGCTCCTCCAAGCAGGTGTCGGCGGTGATAAAAAAGCTGAACAAGTGCACGGAAACCAAACTCTCCCAAAGGGAGGAGGCGGAGTGGGTGAAGCGAGCGTACGATATGTTCACGGCGCGCGAACGCATAAAGACGAACCCTTTAAGCAAGCCCTTCATCTCCTTCACCGGCTCTTTCAACGAAAAAAAGCGCGAACAGTTCATGCAGCCCATATACGAGTTGCACGACCTCTGCGCGCAGGTGTTCATGGACTACAATGCAGACGCGTTCAACAGCGTATGCCACCGCATGATAACAAGCGGCGCTGCCAAGCCTCTGATAAACGGATGGCTGTCTGCTTCCAAGGCATTTTCCTCCGCTTTGAGCAGCTTTATGAAAGTCACTCGCGGGGACGAAAAGGCGTATGCGGACGAGGACATATTCGACTGCTACACCGCCAAGTGCACCTCTTTGATAGACAACATAGATATGCTGCCCGGCTGGTGCACATACAAAAAGACCGCAAAAGAGCTGAACGCCATGGGCCTTACCTTCGTGACGGACGCTATGGAGAGCGGAGCGATAGGCGCGGACAAGATACTCTCTTCTTTCAGAAAGAACGTATATCGCAACTTCGTACAGACCAATATCCCCGCCGACGAGAACTTATCCGAATTTTCCGCCACCTTGATGGACGAAAGTGCTGCCGGATTTGCAGCCTTAACGGAGGAGTTCGCCGCGGACGCAAAAGCGGAAATACGCAAAAACCTCATCTCCCGCCTGCCCTCGGAGGGCACGGAGGGACCGCTGGCTTTGGAGTTGATGGCTTTCAAGCGGCGCACGAGCGGAAACGTGAAAAACGTGAACATACGCGAGCTTTTCGCGGAGATCCCCGGACTTTTAAGCGTGACGGCGCCGTGTATGATGATGAGCCCTTCGGCGGTTTCGCAATATCTGGCGCCCAAGCCGGATTTGTTCGACTTGCTCATCTTCGACGAGGCATCCCAGATCCCCACCTGCGAAGCGGTTCCCGCGCTGGCGCGCGCAAAAAGCGCGGTCATCGTGGGTGACCCCAATCAGCTCCCTCCCACCACCTTCTTCATGGCTTTGGGACAGGACGAAGAGGAAACGGAAGCGGAAGATTTGGACAGCGTGCTGGACGACTGCCTCGCCCTGGGCATCCCCCAGCGCCACCTGCGCTGGCACTACCGCAGCAATCACGAGAGTTTGATAGCTTTTTCCAACATAATGTACTACTCCGGCAGGCTGTGCACATTCCCCTCTCCCGACGCCTTGGACAGCCACGTCAAATTAAAATACATCGAAAGCGGCGTGTACGACAGGGGGTTTACCAAGTGCAACAGACCTGAAGCGGAAGCTGTGGTGGCGGAGGTGGTGCGCCGCCTGCGTGACGACAAACTCAAACGCAAAAGTATAGGCGTAGTCACCTTCTCCACGCCTCAGCAAAACTACATAGAGCGCCTCTTGAACAAGACCTTGGCTCAAAAGGGGCTGGAAGAGGCGGCATACGAGCGGGAAGAACCGCTGTTTGTCAAGAATTTGGAGAACGTGCAGGGCGATGAACGCGACGTGATAATCTTTTCTGTATGCTACGGTCCGGACAGGCTGGGCAGGATCTCGTTGAACTTCGGACCTCTCAACCAGTACGGCGGCTGGCGCAGGCTGAACGTTGCGGTGTCGCGCGCCCGCACGGATATGATAATATTCTCCTCTATGCGCTATCCCATGATAGACCTCACCCGCACCAACTCGCGCGGAGTGGCGGGACTGAAAGCCTTCCTGGAATTTGCCGAGAAGGGGCGCACCGGCATAGCCGTGAAGAGTGACGAGATGATACTCAACAAGACGGGCATAGGCAAATATGTGGCGGAAGAACTCGCTTCCTACGGCTACGAGTGCCGCTGCGACGTGGGCGTTTCCGACTTCAAGATAGACGTGGCGGTGATGGACCCCAAGAACAAGCACAACTTCATTCTGGCAATACTGTGCGACGGGAAGAGCGAGTTTTCCGTAAAAGACCGCACCGTGATGCAGGTTCAGACGTTAAAGCGCAGCAACTGGAACGTCACCCGCCTGTATGCGATAAACTTCTTCAACAACCCCAAGAGGGAGATAAAGCGCATAAAGGAGCTGTTGGATAAGATATGCTCGAAAGGAAAGACCTCCGCGCCCGGCTTCAAGCGCGTATACCGCGCGGCGAAGGTGGAGGAAAAGACGGTGGATCCCGCATATGTACTCTCCGGCGAACACGACGCGGAGATAACGCGCATAATCAAGGCGATAGTAGCCGCGGAAGAACCCATCTCCGTAAAATTCCTGACAAAGCGCACCCTTGCCGTCTTGGGCATATTCAAGTTCGGCATAAAACTTTCCGCAAAAATAGAATCGCTCATAGACAACTGTCCGTTCAAGAGCGAGGAGATATTGGGCGTAAAATACCTCTTCCGCACGGATAAGTACTCCGCATTCGACCGCTACCGCGTAGAGGAAGGCACCGCGCTGCGCGTGACGGATTCCGATTACGCCGCCTACGACGTTATCTCAGCCATAAGGAGCATACTGCTCGGCAAGGTGAGTATGTACGCCGACGAACTCACGGCGGCGGTGCGGCGCGAACTGAAAATCCCCCGCCTTTCGGATAAATTCGCCTCTTTCATCTCCTCGTGCGTGGATTGGGGAGTTAGCAAGGGAATATTCGTGCGCAGCATCTCCGACAAAATCTCCCTCGTGTAAATCGCCTTGCCCGCCCGCACGTCGGGCGGTGCTTTCGGTATAGCCTCCCCCTCCGCCCGACAACAAAACTCACTCTGCCGCCTTTTATCGTATTTCAACTATTCGGCATTCGGCAAAACCATTGCGTAAACATACGAGAGTTTACTCTTTGAAAAGTTACCTTTACCCAACCCTGTTAGAACACATTTTACATATACCTTTACCCAACCCTGTTAGAACACATTTTACATATA
>CALWRK010000057.1 GCA_944383935.1 uncultured Clostridia bacterium | reverse complement strand
GCATCCCCTCTTCCGTGAGAGAGATACGTCTGCCTCCGCGCGTGAACAGTTTTACGCCCAGCTCCTCTTCCAGCTCCATGAGCTGGCGGGAAAGGGTGGGCTGCGTGATAAACAGGGTCTTCGCGGCGCGGGAGATACTCTCTTCGTCCGCCACAGCCAAAAAATAACGTAATTTCCTCAGTTCCATAGCCGCTCCCTATTGACAGTGCAAAAATCTCCGTAAAAAATTATATCACATTTTGCGCCGTATGTAAATAAGCAAATATCCGCAAAAAAAGAGGAGCTTTTCGCCGCTCCTCAAAGAAAGTTCTCACGCCGTACGTTATCGGGCATTCATGCCTGATCCGCTTGGTAGACGCGAACATAGTCTACGATAAAGTCATACACTTTCGTCTTGTCGTTGTCGTCGGGATTGCCGCACCAGTAGGGCACTTCCTTGCCGTCTTCGAGCGTGACGCCGGGGCGCAGGGTGCCGTCATCGGCTTGGTATCCGCCTATCTCCACCGTGAGAAGCAGATATTCTTCCACTTGGGACACGCCCAGGGTTTCGCCGTCGGGAGAGTAGGAGGTGCGCCACGTTTCGCGCCCGTCGATGTAAAAGACGTATTCCGTTTCCGTCCAGAGCACGCCGTAAGTGTGGTATTGCGAATACATTCCCGGCACTTCATACGTCTTGGAGCGGTCGGAGCGGGTGGCGGAGTATCCCTCGCCGTGCACGACGTGCACGTTATAATTGCCGCCGTCCATATACATATAGGGGGATTCCATGACGTCCACCTCCAAGCCGTCCTTGCCCGTACCTATGATATCGGAAGAGGACATACCCACGGCGTCGCCGTCGGGCATCATCCAAAAAGCCGACCATATGCCTATGGACGGGGGAGTAATGCAGCGCACTTCATAATAGCCGTACTTGCCGGCAAAGCCCGTATAGTCGTCGCTGTGAACTATGGAGTTACCCACCGTATCGCTGACCGCGCTGTCCAGCCAGGAGGTATACCAGCCCGCGCCGTATATCCCGTTTTCCATATATTGCGTGCGAATGGTGAGCGCGCCGTCCTTTACGAACACCGTTTCGGGCGTGTCCACATAATATCCCGCCCTGCGCGCTCCGCCTTGATAGCCCACGCGCCATTTGGTATAGTCAATGGAGTCGCCGTCGAATTCGTCGTTCCACACAAGCTTATATCCCCCCTTGCTCAACTCCTCCGGCAGGGTGACTTTGTCGGGCAGAGGCACAGATTGACCGCAGCCGGCAAGACATACCGCGCTTATGCACACCGTCAAGATCATTATCAATATCGAAAAAACAGCCTTTTTCATAATTCCCCGATCATTATTCCGTTTAGTCCATCTAAATAATACTCTACTTGCGTACAGATTGTCAATACTCAAACTTAAAAGCAGCTTTTAGAGCGAGTGACCGCACATGATCTTATAATGTTTCATAAAAAATATAACGCTTGACGATTGCGGCAGGGAGTTTGAGGAGAAATTTTGTCCCTATTGCGGCACGCCGACAAGTGAACGCTGACCCGTACAGCCTATGCCTGTACGGCGCACCGAGCATACTTCGCGAGAGTGCGAAAATATCTTATCCGATAACTGAGCAAGATAACAAGACGGGGCGGGTTTCACCGCCCTTTTTTATAAAGATGACGGCATCTGAAAAGTTCCGTCCTTTATCTTTTTTGCTATCAAAGCAAGGTACTTGTCCAGCACGCGCATAACTTCGTTGTATTTTTCCTGCGTCTTTGCCAAAAAAGGATCGGGGACGGGGGTGTATGTGCCCGTAGCCGCCTCCGCCAAGTCTATGTACTTGCTCCTCCACCTTTTACGGATAAAGTACTTGTGCCAGCGCGTCATGCCTATGATGACGTCCGCTTCTTCAAACCGCTCGGGGAATTTGCGCCAAAAGGCGGGGGAGTGTCCGTCTAACTCTTCGGGAGTGAAATTTTCCGCCATAAGAGCCGCTTTTGCCTTGGGGTGCAACTTCTTGCATTGGTGAAATACCGCGCCGCTTTGTATCCACGTTATGTGTTTTGCAAGTTCGGGATCGTTGTCGCACATACGCTTGAACACGAATTCGCAGTAGGGACTGCGGCAGATGTTGGAAGAGCATACAAATAAAATCTTCATTCTCCGTACCTAATGCCCGTGTACTCCGCATTATAAAAGGGCAGTTTTTCCAAAAGTATTTTTATTGCGTCCTGCGGAGAGGAAGCGGCGTATATCATGTCCTCGAAGGGGTAGCGGAATTTATTGTCCAGCTTGGTGCCCGCCACCTTGCGGCTCCAACCGTCCACACAGTCGTAGGCTATTATCAGGCGCTTAAACGTCCAGGCAAAGGACATCTCCGAAAGGGTGCCCGCGCCTCCGCCCACGGCGATGACCGCGCTCGCTCCCGCAACTATCGCGTTGCGATATACGTCCAAACCGGTGGGGACGCATATGTCCGCATACTTGTTGCCCGTAACGCCTTGGAATCCGGGGAGAATGGCAAGAGTATCGCCCTCGCGGTATTTTTCCGAAGAGTGAGCCCCGGCAAAAGCCGCTTCCATCACTCCGCCGTGTCCGCCCGATTGGACGCGAAAACCATTGTCTATGAGTAATTTACCCGTTTCAAATGCCACGTCGTATTTTAACGAGGGGCGTTCTATCTTGGCGTCGCCTATCACCGCTATTATCTTTCTCATATCTTCCTCCGCCATACTTCAATATATTCTTTCGCGCTGCTCGCCGCAACTTTTTTATTTTACCACCGTAATTTTTTCGATATATACGGGAGTGAGAGGGCGATCGAAATAGTTTACCGGCACGCAGGCTATCTTATCCACGACGTCCATTCCCTCTGTCACCTTGCCGAAAGCCGCGTATTGTCCGTCCAGGTGAGGGGAGGTTTCGTGCATGATGAAGAATTGGCTGCCCGCGCTGTCGGGATCCGCCGCCCTCGCCATGGAGATCACGCCGCGCTCGTGCTTCAAGTCGTTCTTCACGCCGTTGGCGTAGAACTCGCCCTTAATGTGATAGCCGGGACCGCCCGTGCCGTTGCCCTCAGGACAGCCGCCCTGGATCATAAATCCCTCTATCACGCGGTGAAAGGTGAGTCCGTCATAAAAGCCCTTTTTTGCCAAATCCACAAAATTCTTCACCGTCACGGGCGCTATGTCGGGATATAGCTCCGCCTTTATCTCGCCCATGCTCGTGCTTATCACTATGTCCGTGGTATTCATAAAAAACCTCTTTTAATAATATGATAACCTTATTATACACGTTATCGGGGGAAAGAGCAAGGGGGAGGGGAATGATTTTTGAGGGGCGCAAATTACTTTTTGCGGAGCGATAGCATCCCTCAAAAATCGTGGAAAGTTGCTTTTCGCACTTTGCTTTTATGGCATAGTTATAAAAAGCAAATTTCCACGATTTTTTCAGGGTTTTTGCTTGTGCGAAGAAAACAGCCATGTTTTCCCTTTTTGCCTGTGCAAGGCTTTCACGGGTGCAGCGTCACGCTGCCGACTTGAAAAAATCACAATAAAAATTATTTTCCAGTTTTTGTTATTTTTTTAACAAATTCGCTTGACATCCCTTTTCCCATATCATATAATGGTATCACAAATGATTGTTAGAAATTTAACAATCCCCTTGCGTCGGAGGGAATCCGACGGCACAAAAGAGCAAATAAATTTTATATATAAAGGAGTCATTATGGCAACAGTACAGGTAGTAAACGACGAGCAGAGCCTGAACGCCCGCCTTGCAGAGGTCAGGGCAGCCCAGGCGAAGTACGCAACGTACACGCAAGAACAAGTTGACAAGATCTTCTTTGCCGCAGCCATGGCTGCAAACAAGATGAGGATCCCGCTTGCCAAGATGGCGGTTGAAGAAACCGGCATGGGCGTAGTGGAAGACAAGGTCATCAAAAATCACTTTGCTTCCGAGTACATCTACAACGCATACAAGGATACCAAGACTTGCGGCGTCATCGAGCGCGACGAAAGTTTCGGTTTGACCAAGATAGCCGAACCCGTGGGCGTGCTGGCGGCAATCGTTCCCACCACGAACCCCACTTCTACGGCTATATTTAAGTCCCTGCTTGCCCTCAAAACGCGCAACGGACTTATCTTCTCCCCCCATCCCCGTGCCAAGAAGTGCACCATTGCCGCTGCAAAGGTAGTATTGGACGCGGCTGTGGCTGCGGGCGCTCCCGAGGGTATAATCGGTTGGATAGACGAACCCAGCGTTCCGCTGTCCGGACTTATCATGAAAGAAGCGGACCTCATCCTGGCTACGGGCGGTCCCGGCATGGTCAGGGCGGCGTACAGCTCCGGCAAGCCCGCCGTAGGCGTGGGTGCAGGTAATACTCCCGCCGTGGTAGACGACCTTGCCGATATAAAGACGGCGGCTGCTTCCATCGTGCACTCCAAGAGCTTTGATAACGGTATGATCTGCGCTTCCGAGCAGTCTGTAATCGTGCTCAAAGGCGTATACAACGAGTTCAAGAAAGAGATGCAGGCGCGCGGCGCTTATTTCCTCAATGCAGAGGAAACGGACAAGTTGCGCGGAATAATCCTCGTGAACAACAACTCTTCCGTCAACCCCAAGATAGTCGGTCAGCCCGCCGTGAAGATTGCGGAAATGGCAGGCGTAACCGCTCCCGCGTGGGCAAAGGTCTTGGTAGGCGAAGTGGACAGCGTAGAGCTGGACGAGCCCTTCGCTCACGAAAAACTTTCCCCCGTGCTTGCCATGTATAAGGCAAAGGATTTCGACGATGCCGTTGCCAAGGCATATAAACTCATCAACGACGGCGGTCTGGGACACACTTCCGTTATCTACACCAACCCCGAAACGGGCAGGGACAAGATAGAAAAGTTCTCTGCGACCATGCATACCTGCCGTATTCTCGTAAACACGCCTTCTTCCCAGGGCGGTATAGGCGACCTTTACAACTTCAAGCTGGCTCCCTCCCTCACGTTGGGTTGCGGCAGCTGGGGCGGTAACAGCGTAAGCGAGAACGTAGGCGTAAAGCATTTGATCAACATCAAGACCGTTGCTGAAAGGAGAGAGAATATGTTGTGGTTCAGAGCACCCGAAAAGGTATATTTCAAGAAGGGCTGCCTGGGCGTAGCGCTCAGAGAGCTCAAACAGGTTATGAATAAGAAGAGGGCTTTCGTGGTGACGGACAGCTTCCTCTTCAAGAGCGGCTTCACCAAGCTCATCACCGACAGACTGGACGAAATGGGCATCGCCCACACCACCTTCTTTGAAGTGGCTCCCGATCCCACTCTGGCGTGCGCAAAGGAAGGCGCTAAGGCTATGACCGCGTTCCAGCCCGATGTCATCTTGGCTATCGGCGGCGGTTCCGCTATGGACGCAGGCAAGATAATGTGGGTGCTTTATGAGCATCCCGAGGTTGACTTCCAAGACCTCGCCATGAGATTTATGGATATCCGTAAGAGGGTGTATACCTTCCCTCATATGGGCGACAAGGCTTACTTCATCGCAATCCCCACCACCGCAGGTACCGGTTCGGAAGTTACGCCTTTCGCGGTTATCACCGACGAGCAGACGGGCACCAAGTATCCTTTGGCGGACTACGAACTGCTCCCCGATATGGCTATTATCGACGCGGATTTGATGATGTCCATACCTAAGGGACTCACCGCCGCTTCCGGTATCGACGCGCTCACTCATGCCCTCGAAGCCACCGCTTCCATGATGGCTACCGACTTTACCAACGGCATCGCTGTCGAAGCCATAAAGCTGATATTCGAATATCTCCCTCGCGCTTACAAGCTGGGCGCTCATGACGCAGAGGCAAGAGAGAAGATGGCAAACGCTTCCTGCATGGCTGGTATGGCATTCGCAAACGCCTTCTTGGGTGTGTGCCACTCCATGGCTCATAAGCTGGGCAGCTATCATCACCTGCCTCACGGCATCGCAAACGCGCTCATGATAGACGAAGTCATCCGCTACAACTCCGCGGAAAACCCCGTGAAGATGGGTACCTTCCCTCAGTACAAGTACCCCGAGTGCATGAGGAGATATGCAAACGTTGCGGATATGCTCAAATTGGGCGGCAAGAACGATGCAGAGAAAGTCGAAAACCTTATCAAAGCTATCGATCAGCTCAAAGCCGAAGTGGAAATCAAGCCCACCATCAAGGATTACGGCGTAGATGAGCAGGACTTCCTGAACAGACTCGATCAGATGAGTGAGGACGCTTTCGACGACCAGTGCACTTCTGCCAACCCTCGCTATCCTCTCATCTCCGAGATAAAGCAGATGTACCTCAACGCATATTACGGCAAGTAATCGGGCAAACAGCTTACCGTAAGCAAGCAAACAATACGGTAAACAGTCAAGTAAATCGTAACAAAGGGTATCGCGGTATTTACCGCCGATGCCCTTTTATCTTTCCCTTTGTCCCTTGTTCAGACAGGGTATTAAAAAGATATCTCGATGCGTCAAAAGCGGCAATATGCTCGGGCAGGGTATTCAAAAGACGCAGGAATATCTCGCAGTCGATATTTTTTGCTTTTGCCGGATAAGCATGAAATACCCTTTCATAATAAATAGTCCATTCCGGCTTTTTGTAAAAGCGATGTAATAAAGTTAAATAATATTAACATTTGCTTGACACCTGTATTTTCCGTTCGCTATAATCAAATAGATATTTGCACCGGACAGTTGAAAAGCACATTCACGCCGCAGGTGAAGAGAGGAATACACGCGTATTTATTTTTCGGATATGGCAGAGGGAGAGTGTTTTGCGCGTCGGGCTGGAGTATCCAAAAAATCATAAGGAGAATTGCAAATGGAAGATTTTATCAGAATGCCGCTTATTGGCGATAAGGCGCCCGCATTCGAGGCGGTTACCACGCAGGGGAATATAAAATTTCCCGAAGATTTCAAGGGAAAATGGGTTATTCTCTTTTCCCATCCCGCGGACTTTACGCCCGTGTGCACCACGGAATTTATGACTTTCGGGTCGATGATCGATCAGTTTGACGCGCTGAACGTACAGCTTTTGGGCTTATCGGTGGATTCGTTGTATTCGCATATCGCCTGGCTTCGCAAGATTCGCGAGTTGGAATGGAAGGATAAAAAGCATATAGACATAACCTTCCCGCTCATAGAGGACATCCGCATGGATATAGCCAAGCAATACGGCATGATTCAGCCGGGCGCGTCCAATACCCAGGCGGTCAGGGCGGTATTCGTCATAGACCCTAAAGGAATAGTACGCACCATCTTATATTATCCTCTCTCCACCGGTAGGAATTTCGACGAGATAAAGCGCATAGTCATCGCCCTGCAAAAGGCGGACAGGGAAAATGTGGCTACTCCGGCGGATTGGCGCGAAGGCGACGACGTCATAGTTCCCACGGCAGGCAGCTGCGGCACCGCGCGCGAACGCATGGAAAATCCCGAAAAGGACACCTATTGCCTGGATTGGTTCTTGTGTTTCAAAAAGAGTAAATAAACACGTCCCGCCCCGCTCGGCAGATATGCGCTCGATAAAAAAGCGCACATCCAAATGATATGCACCCCAAAAGTTGGACACTTTTGGGGGTTACTTCAAAAGGGCGGGGTTATTTTTTATTGAATTTTTCAGAAAATTTTTATCACTCTAGGTTTACAATACATTTGTTACACAAAGCCAAAGAAGAAAGAAGAGGAAGGATAAAGAGATAAATATTGGGTGAAA
>CALWRK010000056.1 GCA_944383935.1 uncultured Clostridia bacterium | reverse complement strand
ACCACGATAACCGAACGGCCGGAGTAGTCCACGCGCTTGCCCAGCAGGTTCTGACGGAATCTGCCCTGCTTACCTTTGAGCAGTCCCGAAAGGGATTTGAGTTCACGGTTGCCCGCGCCCGTAACCGCCTTTCCGCGCCTACCGTTATCTATAAGCGCATCCACCGCCTCTTGCAGCATACGCTTTTCGTTTCTGATTATGATGTCGGGAGCACCCAACTCCATCAGCTTTTTAAGCCTGTTGTTGCGGTTTATAACGCGCCTGTAAAGGTCGTTCAAGTCGGAGGTGGCGAATCTGCCGCCGTCCAGGGGCACCATGGGGCGCAACTCGGGCGGGATGACGGGCACCACGTCCAAGATCATCCACTCGGGACGGTTGCCGCTGACTCTGAAAGATTCCAGCACTTCCAAACGCTTTACTATCTTTGCGCGCTTTTGGCTGTTTCCGCCCGCCTTCTGCATATCGTCCAACTCTTTTTTAAGCTGAGCGCATTCCTTTTCCAAATCTATCTCGGACAGCAACTCTTTGATCGCCTCCGCGCCCATTGCCGCACGGAAGGACCCGTAGCCGAACTTATCCTGAGCCTCGCGCATCTCCTTGTCGTCTATTATCTGTTTCTTGTGCATATCCGTCTTGCCCGGATCCAGGACCACGAACTTGATGAAATAAAGCACGAACTCCACATCCTTGGGGGACATATCCAAGCACAGGGATATGCGGGAAGGTATGCCCTTGAAATACCAAATGTGAGATACGGGAGAAGCCAACTCTATGTGGCCCATTCTCTCGCGGCGCACCTTGGCGCGCGTAACTTCCACGCCGCACTTGTCGCAGATAATACCCTTATATCTTATCCTCTTGTATTTACCGCAGTGGCACTCCCAGTCCTTGGTAGGTCCGAAAATACGCTCGCAGAACAGACCGTCCTTTTCCGGCTTCTGCGTGCGGTAGTTTATCGTTTCGGGCTTGGTGACCTCGCCGTGTGACCAGGACCTAATCTGGTCGGGGGACGCCACACCGATTTGTATGCTGTCAAAATTATTTACTTCGGACATAACTACCTCCTTACTCCTCGTCGTCACCGCTGGTGAACAGATCGTCTATGCCGCCCAAATCGCTCGGGAGCGATTCGTCGGAACCGAACAGGCTGCCGTCCATCTCGCCCAGGTCGCCCAGGTCGAATTCATCGGCTTCCGTTGTGACTTCTTCCTGTTCCTTCTCGGGCAGGGAGTCTATCTCGTCGTCCACGCTCTCACGCAGACCTATCTCTTCTTTGTTTTCGTTGAGCACCTTTACGTCCAGCGCCAGACCCTGGAATTCCTTGATGAGCACCTTGAATGACTCGGGCGTACCCGGTTCGGAGATGGGGTTGCCCTTTACGATGTTCTCGTACGTCTTTACTCTGCCCACCACGTCGTCCGATTTAACGGTGAGGATCTCTTGCAGGATGTGTGCCGCGCCGTACGCTTCCAGCGCCCACACTTCCATCTCGCCGAAGCGCTGTCCGCCGAACTGCGCCTTGCCGCCCAGAGGTTGCTGGGTGACCAAGCTGTAAGGACCTATGCTCCTGGCGTGAATCTTGTCGTCGACCAAGTGTATGAGTTTGAGCATATACATATATCCGACGGTGACGGGGTTTTCGAACTTGTCGCCCGTGCGTCCGTCATACAACTCGAATTTGCCGTTCAGCGGCAGATTGTTCTCCTTGAACAACTCCTTTATGTCGTACTCGGTAGCGCCGTCGAACACGGGGGTGGATACCTTCCAGCCCAGCGCCTTGGCGACATAGCCCAAGTGCACTTCGAGCACCTGACCTATATTCATACGGGAAGGCACGCCCAGAGGATTGAGCACTATCTGCAAGGGAGTTCCGTCGGGCAGGAAAGGCATATCCTCACGGGGCAGAACGCGCGATACCACGCCTTTGTTACCGTGACGACCCGCCATCTTGTCGCCCACGCCCAGCTTACGCTTTTGAGCCACATACACTCTGACCAGCTTGTTTACGCCGGGCGACATCTCGTCCTTATTCTCACGCGTGAATATCTTCACGTCCACGACTATACCGCTCTGACCGTGAGGCAAGCGCAGGGAGGTATCCCTGACTTCGCGCGCCTTTTCGCCGAATATCGCGCGCAACAGCCTCTCTTCGGGGGTAAGCTCCGCTTCGCCCTTGGGCGTCACCCTGCCCACCAGGATGTCGCCTGAGTGCACCTCCGCGCCCACCATGATGATGCCGTTTTCATCCAGATATTTGAGCGCGTCCTCGCCCAAATTGGGGATATCGCGCGTGATCTGCTCTTCGCCCAGCTTGGTATCTCTCGCCTCCGTTTCGTACTCTTCGATATGGATGGAGGTGAACACGTCGTCCTTGACCAAATCCTCGCTGATAAGTATAGCGTCCTCGTAGTTGTAGCCGCACCAGGACATGAAACCTATGAGTATGTTCCTGCCCAAAGACAGCTCGCCGTTATCCGTTGCGGGGCCGTCCGCCAGCACCATACCTCTGGTCACTTTCTGACCCTTGGATACTATGGGACGCTGATTTATGCAGGTTCCGTTATTGCTGCGCTCAAACTTCTGCAAGGCGTACACCTCATCGCTGCCGTCGCCCAAAGTGACCACTATGCTGTCCGCGCTCACGCTCTTGACCACGCCGTCGTTTTTGGCTATGACCATCACTCCGCTGTCGTATGCTATCTTATGCTCAATGCCCGTGGCGATTATGGGCGCCTGAGGGCGGATGAGCGGCACTGCCTGGCGCTGCATATTGGAGCCCATCAGTGCGCGGGATGTATCGTCGTTTTCCAAGAAGGGCACGAGCGACGCCGCCACGGAGATAAGCTGTTTGGGCGATACGTCCATATAGTCCACTATGGAGCTGTCCACTTCCCTTATGTCCTCTTTGATACGGCAGGTTACGCGGTTGGAAGCGAAATGTCCGTCCTCGGTGAGAGGAGTGTTCGCCTGCGCCACCACATACTTGTCCTCTTCGTCCGCCTGCAAGTAGTCGACGTGATCGGTTACTATACCGTTTTCCTTGTCCACCTTGCGGTAAGGAGCTTCAATAAAGCCGTACTCGTTCACTCTCGCATATGTGGAGAGGGAGGAGATAAGACCTATGTTCTGACCTTCGGGCGTTTCTATGGGGCACATCCTGCCGTAATGGGAGTGGTTTATGTCGCGCACTTCCACCGAAGCCCTGTCTCTGTTCAGACCGCCGGGACCCAGCGCAGAGAGTTTCCTCTTGTGCGTAAGCTCCGCAATGGGATTGTGATGGTCCATGAACTGGGACAGCTGGGAGGAGCAGAAGAACTCCTTTATCGCCGAAGTCACGGGCTTTATGTTGATAAAGTTCTGCGCCTTATAGTCCGCATCGTCGGAAACTATGCTCATGCGCTCCCTTATCACCCTATCCAGTCTGCCAAAGCCTATGCGCAACTGATTTTGCAGCAGTTCGCCCACCGAACGCACGCGGCGGTTTGCCAGGTGGTCGATGTTGTCGCATTCGCCCAGACCGTGGGAAAGTCCCAGGTTATAGGATACGGAAGCTATCACGTCGTCTATCGTCAGATGCTTGATGATAAGCGTATCCTTTGCCTTCTTTATCTGATTGAGCAACTCCTCTCCGGAGAAATTGTTCATCATGTCTGCAAGTGAAGGATAGTACACCCTCTCGTTGATGCCCAACGCCTTGGGGTCGCAGTCCACAAAAGCGTCCAAATCCACCGTGTTGTTGCCGATGACCTTGAACTCATTGCCGTCCTTACCAACGACGTACACCTCGTTTACGCCCTTGTTCTGCAACGCGAGCGCCGCCTCTTCGCCCAGCACTTCGCCCTTGCTCGCCAGCACCTCGCCATCCTCGCTTATCACATCGCGCGCAAGCGCCAAGCCCGCTATGCGCAGACCCAAAGACAGCTTCTTATTGAACTTATACCTGCCCACTCTGGCAAGGTCGTATTTGCGTGCGTCATAAAAGGTGTTGCGGATGAGCTGGGTGATGGATTCGTTATTGGGAACCTCGCCGGGGCGCATCTTCTTATACAATTCCACCTTGGCTTCGTCTTCGTTGTGCGAAACGTCCTTTTTGATGGTTTCGGCAAGTATCTTTTCTTCGCCGAACACCGCATATATCTGCTCGTCGGAGCTAAGACCCAGCGCGCGCAGCAGCGTGGTAGCGGCAACTTTGCGGTTGCGGTCCACATTCACCCACAGCACGTCGTTCTGATCTTGCTTGAATTCCAACCATGCGCCGCGTGAAGGCATGACGGTGGTGTCGTAACGCGGTACGCCCGCCTTGTCTATGTTCACGTTGCAGTAGACGCTGGGGCTGCGCACCAGCTGGCTGACGATAACTCTCTCCGCACCGTTGATGATGAAAGAGCCGTTCTCCGTCATCATGGGGAAATCGCCCATAAAGACGTCCTCTTCCGTAACCTCGCCCGTGTCGTTGCGCACGAGCCTCACTTTTACCTTGAGCGGGCGGGCATAGGTGGCGTCCCTGTCCTTGCACTCTTTTACGGAGTAGGTGGTCTTATCGTCAAAATAGAAACCCACATAGTGCAGTTCTATCTTGCCGGTAAAGTCACAGACGGGGGTATAGTCGTCCAGCACTTCCTGGATACCTTCGGTTATAAACCTCTTGTAGGAATCCTTTTGGAGCTCGATCAGGTAGGGTATGGGTAATACGTCCTTAATCCTGGAAAAACACATCCTTTCCGTGTTGCCGTACTTGACCTTGTGTATGTGTTGAGGCATATTTCACACTCCTTGAAAAATTATATGCAATGTGATTTTGCGCAGTATCCCCCCTTCCCCTTGCGGGAATAGCGATACTGAGCAACATACATAACGATACAATTCTACATTATACCCCCGAGGGGCAAGCTCGTCAAGCGTTTTGCGAAAATAATTATAAAAAATTTTTATATATAATGCGCGCGCCCTCCCCCTCTTGCGCCAAGCGGCGGACTGTGCTATAATTGGGGTATGAGATTGGATAAATTTTTGAAGGTAAGCAGGATAATCAAGCGCCGCACCGTGGCGGCGCAGGCTTGCGACGACGGCAGAGCGGAAGTGAACGGCAGACCCGCCAAGCCCTCAGCGCGCTTAAAAGCTGGGGATGAGGTCACCCTCCGCTTCGGGGACAAGATCTTTTCCTTTCGCGTGCTGTCCTTGAACGAGAACGCTCGCAAAGAAGAGGCGTCCTCGCTATACGAGGTGCTGAATGAAGATTAACGCCGTACTCCCCTGCGCCGGCAGAGGTGAGCGCGCAGGGCTGGGATATAACAAGACCCTCGCCTTGCTGGGGGAAAAGCCGGTCGCGCTCGCGAGCGCTGAGTGCTTTGCCTCCCTGCCCGAAGTCACCCGCATAGTGGTCGTCGTGGGCGCGGGCGAAGAAGAGGAGTTCAAAAAAGCCTTCTCCCCGCTGGGAGATAGGGTTGTATTCGTCATCGGCGGAGATACGCGAACCGCATCCGTCTATGCCGGCATATGCGCCTGCGAGGAGGACGCGGACATAATCGCCATACACGATGGCGCCCGCCCCTTTCTCTCCGAGGCGCTGCTGCGCCGCACGATAGACGTGGGCGCCTCACACGGCTCTGCCATACCGGTGATACCCGTCACCGACAGCTTGCGCGAAGTGCACGGGGAGTTCTCCCACGCGGTGGATCGCAGCTGTTTTTTCGCCGTACAGACGCCGCAGGTATTCGACGCTTACAAACTGCGCACGGCTTATATAAGCGCTATGAAAGACGGATTTACCTTTTCCGACGACGCGCAGGTATTTGAACGCTACATGGGCAACGTCACTCTTTGCCCGGGAGATTCTTCCAACGTAAAACTCACCCATCCTTCCGATTTTTCCCCTCACGGCTTTTCCGTGGGTTGCGGCTTTGACACCCACCGCCTCGTTGAAGGGCGCAAGCTGATTTTGGGCGGCGTGGACATCCCCCACACCAAGGGACTTTTGGGGCATTCGGACGCGGACGTGCTCGTACACGCGATCATGGACGCCCTGCTCTCCGCCGTCCACGCGCGCGACATAGGCGTACTCTTTCCCGACACGGATGCAAGATATGCCGGCATATCCAGTATGAAACTTTTGCAGGAAGTAAAGGGCGTTCTCGATAAAAAAGGCGCGCAGATATTGAACATCTCCGCCGTGATCATGGCGCAAAAACCCAAGTTGAAAGACTATATTCCGCTAATGTGCGCCAATATCGCCCGTACCTTAAATATCCCGGAAGAGAGCGTATCTATCTCCGCCACCACTACCGAAGGCATAGGACTTGTGGGCAGAGAAGAAGGCATAAGCTGTCATGCGGTAGCGGGAGTAAGGAAAGAATGATTTTTGAGGGACGCTATCGCTCGTCATAAAATTATACCGTCCCTCAAAAATCATTTACTGTATTTCACCTCGCACCTTTTATCCACCCACTGCCCGTTCCAGTTCTTATCCTGTTTTTTCACGGCGGTGAAGGTTATTGTCGCTTTATCGCAGTTACGAAAAGCGTTATGCCCTATAAACTCCGGCTTTGAGCGTATGACCACTTCTTTAAGCGCGCGGCAATCTGTGTACGCGCCCTTGCCTATATATTCCACTTTGGCGGGAATATCCAGCGTTTCCATGCTCGCGCAATAGCCGAAACAATCATCGTCTATCTTCTCCAAATTCTGTGCCAGGGGCAGAGATATCAAACTGCGGCAGCCGTTGAAAGTGGCGCGCAGCAACTCCGTGACATTTTCCGACGCGCTCACAAGCGAGAGATTGCCGCACGAAGCAAAGGCATGATGCCCTATCCTCTCCGTCTTACCGCCGAAGTAAGCGCAGCGCAGAGAGCGGCAGTTTTCAAACGCACTCTCGCCTATGCGCACCACATCCTCCCCCGCACAAAAGGCGTACAGGTTGAAGCAGCAAAAAAACGCCTTATCTTCTATTATTTGCAACTTACTCTCTCCGCGAAAAATCACGCCGCGCAAGTCCTTGCAATTCATAAAGCACTCCTTGCCCAGGTGGGTTATTGTGGACGGCAGAGAGATATAATACATCCTTTTCGTGTCCTTGAATACGCCCGCTGTTATGCCTATGACGGGAATATTTTTATGCGTATCGGGGATATAGTTGCATCTGCGCAACAGGTGAAAACAGGACGTAACCACATATCCCTGATCCACCTTGGTATATCCCAAGCGCGGCGGCGTAAGCTGAATGAGTGAAAGCAAAGCCAAGCCCGAAGCCACTCCCGCCACGATATACATGGTTTTTTCATTCATCACCCCGGCGATTATCCACGCAATCAAGAGTATGACCAAAACGATTATCAATATGGAAAATGTGCGTATGCGCTGATTTGAACGCACTTGTCTTTCACGCGTACCGAAACGTGCCTGCTCCTGCTTGCAAGTGCGTAAAACGTGTTCGTTGTGCTTTTTTATTTCCTCTTTCATAAATTCACGCCCTAATCGGCAACCTCCGCCTCGCCGTCCTCGCGGCTCAGCTCGCCCGCCTTTATCGTCTTATCTTCATCGATCTTGTTTCCGCCCGCTTCGTCCATGCGATTAAACACCGCCTTTACTATGAGTATATCGGCATACGCCAAAAACCCGCTCGCCGCCAGCATGAGCAAGGAGAGCAGTATGCCGCACACCACCTTGCCCGCCCCTTCCAGCGAAAAACTCAAATAGACGCCGTAAATCGAACTTGCCGTCAAGAA
>CALWRK010000055.1 GCA_944383935.1 uncultured Clostridia bacterium | reverse complement strand
GTATATGTAAAATGTGTTCTAACAGGGTTGGGTAAAGGTATATGTAAAATGTGTTCTAACAGGGTTGGGTAAAGGTACATTTCCAAAGCGTATATCAACTCCCCCGCTTGGCAGGAGGGAATTCGCCCCGGAGATAAGCTGATATCCGTTTCCGCCGCAGACGATTCCACTATATTTACCGCGGACGCCGGTACGGACGCCGTCGTATCCGCATTGAATTCCGGCGAATACAATACTCTGGAGCTGCTGCACAACGGCAGCGACGCCACCTATTTGGCAGAAAAGACCTCCTCTGCTTTCAAGCTGAGCAGTATGTTGCTCGCCACGAATTCGAGCGCGTGGGCATTCTTGGGTTCGGGCGATGACTTTGCCCTCAAAGAATCCGCCGAGGACGCATATGCCGACCTGCCCGACGGCACGGGATACCTGCGCGTGGACTGTCTGGAAGAAGGCATCCTCTACCAGGTGCCCGAGATAGCCGCAAAGTTCAACGAGCTGGGATTGGATACCCTCATCATCGACTTGCGCTATGAAGCGGCAGTTTCTTCCTCCGCCATGCAGGCGTTTGCGGGCTGCTTCCCTCAGCTGGCGGGAAAACTGATCCTGTCCACGGGCAACTATGTGGACACTCAAGACCTCAACGCCTTCGCGTATGACGCCGGACACTCCTTCCCCGAGGATACGAAAGTGTACGTCATGGCGGGCAACTACACCAACAGTGTGGACTCTTGCTTTATCGGAGCGCTCATCTGCTACGGCGTGATGGACTATTCCGACGTATATATGTCCGTATATTCAGACGAATACTGTGAGGAGCGCGGCATAGAAAATAACGGCTCCGTCTACGACGTGGGCGTATCCATAGGCGTGTACTACAATCCCGTAACAGGCTCCACCCTGGAACTTCAAACGGGCGTATTCACCTGGGTGAACAACAGGAGCACGGAAGAAAATCCGCTCGGCATAGCTGACGGCTGCACGGCGGTGGACGCACCTTTTGTCACCAACGGCTACAACGAAGAGTTGGCTCAGCTTTTGGCGGATATCGCGGAATAACGCGCGCCACATAATCGAGAACCGCCCTTCGGGGCGGTCTTTTTTTCGTAAAAATTAGGTCATAAAATATTTTTTACACGATTTATCATTGTTATTTTCCCCCGCTTGGGTATATTATTTATATATGAGAAATCGCAAAAAGGTACTTATAATCTCCATAGCCCTCCTCTTGGCGCTTTGCCTGGCGCTGTGTGCTTGCGTTTCACAGCCCTCTTCTTCCGAATGGGTGAAGAGCGTGATAGACGCCTACTATTATACAGACGTGGAGATTACGGACGCAGACTCCCTCTCCCCCGACGAGATGGTGAGCAAATATCTGGATAAATACAGCAGATACTATACAGCGGAAGAGTTTATGGAACTGTCGTACGAAAATGCCGGCAATTCCATATCCTACGGCATGGGAATGGTCTTTTACCCCTTTGCGGGTGCGGTGGTGGTCTCCTGTACGGGCAACTCCCCCGCATGGAAACACGGCGTGAGAGCGGGCGACATCATAACGTACGCCGTGATAGACGGCGAGCGGGTAATGCTGGACAGCTACGAGGACTATATGGCGTTTATAAACGGTTCCGGCGAGGGCAAGGTGAGCGCATATATCCTCTCCGACGGCACGATGATCCCATTGGAGAGTTATTCTGCTTATAAACAAAGTTATGTCTTGCTCGCAACCGCCTCTTCCGCATGGACGTTCACAAATAACGGACTTACCATGGCGCAGAGCAATAGGGACGTGATAACATATCTTCCCGAGGGGACGGCGTACCTCAGTCTGAACGAATTTTCCGGCGACGCCGCCATGCAATTCAAACTGGCTGTGGAAAAGATAAACGCCTTGGGCTGTGACCGCCTTATCTTGGATTTGCGTTCCAATCCCGGAGGCGACTTGAACGTACTTACGGAAATAGCGGGCTGTTTCCCCGCCGTTGCGGGAAAGGAGGCTCTATCTTCAAAAGGCAAAGCCGTGGACGAGTCGTATTCCGCCGTCGTTCAAGAGGAAAAATACACACTTTCGTCCGATACGGAACTTTTCGTGATGGCGAATTCCCAGACCGCCAGCGCCTCCGAAGCGCTCATAGGCGCGCTTGTGGGCAACGGCGCGCTTGCCTATGAAAACATCTTCCTTTCAAGCTATTCTTCCGATTATATGGAATCCTCCGGCGAAGGCGCAAAGACGGGTCAGACTTACGGTAAGGGCTGTATGCAGTATATAATATCCAACACCTCCACGGGTGAAGCCCTCAGCCTCACGGCGGCGATACTCTATTGGCCGAACGGAAAATGTATAAACGACGTGGGCATAACCGCGGCGGACGGCTGTCGCCTGCTTTCGGCTCCCTATCCCTCGTACGCCGTGAATACGGAAGTAGAACAGCTCGTGAACATTATCTCATCTCAATCTGCCGAAGCTCTTGCGGCGTGATTTTCTCTATTCGTTGCAAAATGCTTGCCCAGATGAGAAAAATGTGGTAGAGTATAGAAAATAAAACTGCCACCGGGTAGCCTAAGGTACTTGCCTTCACATCGTTAGGTCTTTGAAGATGTGCGACAAGCGCCTTTTTTATTGCCCAAACGGGAGATATATGAAAAAGCCGAATATACGCAAGTTACTCTGCTACTTTTCCACGGGCGAGTGGGTGCTATGGATAGCCTCTCTCGTCTTGATAGTCGTCGCCTTTGCCGTGTTCGACAGGAGCAACTACCTGGCGCTGGTTGCGTCGCTGGTGGGAGCCACCTCTCTAATATTCAACGCCAAGGGCAACCCGATGGGACAAGCCCTGTCCATAGTGTTCTCCATATTATACGGCATAATCTCGTATACTTTCGCCTACTACGGGGAGATGATAACTTACCTGGGCATGACCCTGCCCATGGCGGCGATATCCCTCATAGCATGGCTGAAAAATCCCTACAAAGGTAGGCGCGCCCAGGTCACGGTAAACAAGGTTTCGGGCAAAGAACTCCTTTTTATGTTCGTCTTGGCTGCCGTTGTGACCGTGGCGTTCTACTTTATCTTGAAAGCGTGCAACACCGCGAACATAATCCCCTCCACCATCTCCGTGACAACGAGTTTTATCGCGGTATATCTCACCTTCCGTCGCAGCGCGCTCTACGCCCTGGGCTATGCGGCGAACGACGTGGTGCTAATCGTGCTATGGGTGCTCGCCACACTGGAAGATATCACATATGTATCCGTGGTAGCGTGCTTTGCAATGTTCCTCGTAAACGATTTTTACGGCTTCTTCAACTGGATACGCATGGGCAGAAGGCAGAAAAAAGCGGCGCAGGAAGACGCGCCGCAGAATAATACCGAATTGCCCGACTAAAAAAGCATTTTAAGTACGCTTGCGAGATCTATATCATTCAAATTGCCCGACTTCACCGTGGGAATAAACATGATCTTATCCATCTCTTTGGCAATGCGGCTGTATGCGGTGCCTTCGGGAGCGAGCATTATCATTCTCTTCCCCTTTTGCGTAAGGCGCGAAGGCGTTTTCCCCAGCCATAGAGATTTCAGCCCCTCTTCATCCACCATGTCTTCGGGGTAACCGGCGCAGTCCTTCCTCTTACCCAGCGCCACCGCGTCGGCATCCGTGAAGAAAAAGACCGTTTGCGAGCCCTCCCCTTCCGCAAAATCGGACGTCAGCGCATAGTAAATCGCCTCCAAGCCGTTCTCCGGAGAATCGCCTCCGCCACCCGCTTCTATATAAAGCATGGTATGGTTGAGCTCTTCCGTTTCATCGGGAATTCTGAAAAACTTGCTCTGCTTTATCGCGCTTTCGCCCTCCGTGCCGTAATCGCGGAAAATAATAACCTTATACCTCACATTCGTCTTGTCGGAAACAGCGTCCGACTTTTCCACTATCCGTTGGGTGAACTCGGGTAAAAAATCCCTCCTGAACCTGTCGATAAACACGCCCATGGTGGCGGTTGCATCCAATACGAACACTATGTCCGCGTTTTTCTGCGCCATAAAAACACATCCCTCCTTATCGGGGCTTTCCCCCGCATGGCAGGTTTTCCTGCACTTTCTTAAATTATACCACCCCTTCGCGCGCCTGTCAATGCACAATTTTTATAATATAGTCATTTATAATAAAATTACGCCGAGAGATCTGTTTCTATCTCTCGGCGCTTCGTATCCGCACCCCCGTTGGATGTTCTTACCCTTTCTTTTCATACTTGCCGTTTACACGCATGGCATTCAAAATGGCAATCACCGCCACTCCCACATCGCCGAACACGGCTACCCACATATTGGCTATGCCCAATGCGGAGAGAATGAGAATGATGACTTTCACGGCGATTGAGAAGATGATGTTCTCCATAACCACCGCCATAGTCTTGCGCGCTATGCGCTTGGCGAGCGGCAGTCCCTTCAAGTCATCGTGCATGAGCACTATGTCGGACGCTTCTATTGCCGCGTCGCTGCCCACGCCGCCCATGGCTATGCCTATATCCGAACGCATGAGCACGGGAGCGTCGTTTATGCCGTCGCCCACAAAGCACAACGCCTGCTTTTTATCCTTGGCGGCGAGCAATTTTTCCACCTCTTCCACCTTGTTTTGAGGCAAAAGCGACGCCTTGTATTCGCTAACTCCCAAATCCGACGCCACCTGGCGCGCCACGACCTCGTTATCGCCGGTGAGCATTACCGTCTTACATCCCAGTTCCGCCAACTGACCCATGACCTGTTTTGCTTCCGGCTTTACCTCGTCGCGAATGAGTATGCTCCCCTCAAACTTACCGTTTTCCGACACATAGGCCACGGTGCCCGCACCCTCGTTCTTCACATAGTCCACGCCCTGCGCCCGCATGAGTTTTTCATTGCCGCACGCTATCTCTATCCCCTCCTTTTGGGCTATAACGCCCTGTCCGGAGATGTTGGTCAAGGTATATCCTCCCTCTATTTCTCCTTTGTAATCATCCACTATGGAGCGGGCGATGGGATGGTTGGAATCGCGCTCCGCTATCGCCGCCAGGCGCAGCACCTCCTCCGCCCTTTCTTCGGGCATGACGGACGCCACGGCAAAATTCCCCTTGGTGAGAGTACCCGTCTTGTCAAACACGAACACCCCCGCCTTATTAAACTTTTCCAAATAATTGGAGCCTTTTATCAATATGCCGTATCGCGACGCCGCACCTATTCCGGCAAAGAAGGAAAGGGGAATGGATATGACCAACGCGCAGGGACAAGACACCACCAAAAAGCTGAGCGCGCGATATATCCATGTGGACCAATCCTTGGTCACCGCCCCCGGGATGATCGCGAGTAAAACCGCCACGATAACCACCGTAGGAGTATAATATTTTGCAAATTTGGTGATAAAGTTCTCCGCCTTGGACTTTTGTTCGGAGGCGTTTTCCACAAGTTCCAATATCTTGGATACGGTGGAGTCGTAAAACTCCTTTTCCACCCTCACGTCCAGCTGAGAAGTAGTGTTTACGCTGCCGCTTATCACCTCATCTCCCTCCTGCACCTCTCTGGGGAGGGATTCGCCCGTAAGCGCCTTGGTGTCCAGTGAGGACGCGCCCCTGACCACTACGCCGTCCAGCGGTACCTTTTCTCCGGGATTCACCCTGATATAATCTCCCACTTTGACTTGGGAAGGGTCCACCCTCTCCGTGCTCTCGCCCGCGATCAAGTTGGCATAATCGGGACGGATATCCATGAGTGCGGAGATGGATTTGCGCGACTTGCCCGCCGCATAGTCTTGGAAGAATTCTCCCACTTGATAGAATAGAAGCACCGCGCACGCCTCATCGAAACCCTCTATCTCCATACCGCTGACTCCGCGATATATCGCCAGCGCAAAGGCGCCTATCGTGGCAAGACACATCAAAAAATTCTCGTCGAACACCTGTCCGTGCGATATGTTTCTTATCGCGCGCCAAAGTACGTCGTAGCCTATCACGAGATAGATAGCCAAGTAGAGTGCAAAGGGAAATACCCAATTTGCGCTGCCCTCCACCACGCTGCCCAGCGAGATGACTTTGTCTACGATAAACACCGCCAAAAACGCAACCAAACTTACGAGTATTCTGATGAGGTTGCGCTTTTGCCTCCTTGTCAAAACCGACTTTTTCATGCCCCTGCCCTCAAATTTTACCTGATGATGCGACAGTCCGGCTCCACCTTCCTGCACTTCTTGACCACTTCGTCCATGATCTCTTCAAACTTCTCGTCTTCTGCTTCGATCGACATACGCTGAGCCATAAAACTTATGCTCACGCTATTCACGCCGTCTATTTTGGCGACGCTGCGTTCCATCTTTGCCGCGCAGTTCGCGCAGTCCAAGTCTTCCAGTTTGAATACCTTTTTCATCTTTTTTCTCCTTTTGCGGAAATATATTTAACCCGAAGGTTCGTTCCCCTATATCTATTAAACAGTAACTTGATTGAGCAACTGTTCAATTATTCGGCGAGATAAAAACGGGTCAAGCCCGCATACATCTCTCAGCCGTAGCGGCTTTTGAGCTGCTTATTTATCCTCGTTGACGTGCGTTAGCCCGTACTCCATTATCTTGATGACGTGATCATCGTCCAAAGAGTACTTGACCTCTTTCCCCTCCTTAGTCCCCTTCACCAGCTTGGCGCCGCGCAGCACCCTGAGTTGATGAGATACCGCAGATACGGTCATGCCCAGCACTTCCGCTATCTCCCCCACGCACAAATCCTCATGCTGCAAGCAGCTGAGTATCTTTGCGCGCGTGGAATCGCCGAACATCTTAAACAGATCCGCCAAATCATACAGCACGTCGTCGGAGGGCAGCTTACGCCTCACCTCTTCCAACTTATCCGTTTTTACTTGCTCTTCCATATGACCTGACCTCTCTTATTTGAACACTTCTTCAAATGTTCAATTACATTATATGCCGCATATATAGCCTTGTCAATACTTTTACAATAAATTTCCAGCCGTTTTTATTCTAACTGCCGGAGGCTGTTTTTTTGCGCTTGCGGGGATAAAAAAGGAGCGGCGTTCAATGTGACGAGGTCGCTTCCGTTGTTGCGCACCGCCGCTGATACGTTTGAAAGCACTCCGCCCGTTATGCTCAAGCCCACTTCCGCTTCGCCGCCTATCGCCGCAAACAGATTGTCCGGCAGAGCGCCCAATTTGATATTGCCCACGCTCACGCCGTCGAGGTCGATTATCGCCCCCACCAGATCGAGGAGCGATTGCAGTCCCGCCGTGTTGAAGGTCATCGTATAATCCGTCCTACCCTCTGCTTGCTGCACACTCACCTGCTATCCTCTTCAAGCTTAGCACGCATAATAGACCCATACAATACTTTTTGCACAATGCTTACTCTGTAAAGTCATAAACACCCCGGTGATATTGTCATAATTCAATAACACTTAATTATGCTTTCGGAATAATAACTCTGCGGTCTTTGTCCCGCTTTTCCTCTTTGCGATTTTATGGAATATTCGTCGATATGCAAATATTTTCACCCATTTTGCCGATTGTGAAAAGTCCGAGTAATATTATTTTGCGTTATATAATCATACCTTATAATCCCCGTTTATCTTCCTCAATTTTACAAGCGGATTTATACATACCCTTTACTTATCCTAGCTCCCCTCCGCCGCCGCGGCTCCCGCCGCTCATCCCTTCAAAAACCGCGCCTTTTCTCCCCTTTTTGTAAAGTGAAATGTTTAAGCGGCATTA
>CALWRK010000054.1 GCA_944383935.1 uncultured Clostridia bacterium | reverse complement strand
CGTGGGTTCTCTGGGCATATCAGTAACCGACTCCTTTGGACAGGCTGTGACGGATATTATTACGCTTTCAGTAGGCGGCATGTATGCGGAAAATATTTATACTTTCCAAACTACTACATCTTATCGCTATGACTACTTTACGGCAACAGAGAGCGGAACAGCTTATCTCTACCATAAGAACGGCTCAAGCGGGGATAGAACATATAGGTTAGTGTATTGTGTGACAACAGATACCATTATTGTCAGCAATAGCTACTGCACTCACACAAATTATGATTATGCCTCTTTTAATGTTACAGAAGGCTATGAATATTATGTGCGTACTTACGCGTATTCCTCCTCTTATACCACGCAATTCAGTATGTATTTGACGGGAAGTGCCATTTTTGTAAATGCGGAAATAGACGTAACCATAACGGCTACCGATTCTAAGGGCAATACCTCCGTATCCGTGGTGCCGGTAAAGGTATATAGGCCGCCCGTGATATCGGACGCGGAGCAACTCGAGTTCTCCGTGGGCGATGAGATTACCGTAGACGCCATGGGCTTGACAGCCGTGGACGGCTTTGAAGGACAGGTGGAAGTAAGCATAGCGGTGGTAGAGGGAGAACAGACCGCTTCAAGCGTGATGACCTACCGTGCCACCGCCGTGGACGTGGCGGGCAATGCGACCACCAAGGACTTTGAAGTAAAGATATACGGCACGCCGCAGATAACTTACGATAAGGCAGGACTTACGGTAGATGAAAATCCGACATTCGATGAAATTGTGGTGACATTTGATCTTAACGGGGCAAGCGGCACGGCTCCCGCCGCGCAGATCGTTACGGATACCGTAGGGCTTGAATACCCCGAAAATCCCACGCGCAGCGGATATGTGTTTGCCGGCTGGTATACAGACAGCGCCTGCAACGGCACAGCGTATGACTTTACAGCCACAGGGACCTCTTCTATCACGCTATATGCTAAGTGGGTAAGTCATACCGGCAATGCTACCGCCTTGGAATACAACGGTTCCGGGTGGACGGTAAGCGTTATAGGTCAAAATAACTCCGTGCGCGAACAAGACTATTACGCATTCGTGCCTTTGGTGAGCGGAAATGTGACCATATACAGTACCGGCAGTATGGATTCTTACGGATATCTGTATGACGGCAATAAGTCCTTGCTGACCAGCGATGACGATGACGGAGATGCAAACAACTTCAGCATCACATATAGTTTGACCGCAGGAGAGTTATACTATATCCGACCTACCGGGTATCAAAACTATTCCGGAACCGTAACTATTTATGTCACGGGCACGGCGCCGGCAGACGGCGGAAAGTTGTATACGTATACAAATCCTCTTAATGTAGTGGCAAAGGATAGCTTTGGGCAAGATTTGGAATTTACCGTCGAGTTGGCTGAGGGCACATTCGAAGTCGGTAACTATGTGACGTATAGGATTACCGCCACCGACCATCTGGGAAATACCGCCACCGCGTATACCGCTCAGCTGGGGGTATATGACGTAGAGGATATCCAATTCACCTATTCCGCCGGCGCCAGCAACGTCATCAAGCTGAGCAGCAAGGGTGAAGAGTTCTTTGCCGCAGCTACGGATAGCTTTGGCAATGCGTGCGACATAGAGGTAACGCAGTCGGACGGCAGTCCTCTTCAAGCGGGCGCGGTGCAAGATATAATCCTCACCGCATACGATAAGGCGGGTAATGTCGTGGTAAGCGATGTGATAGGAGATGTGAGCGTGTACGGTATGCCCACGATAGAGTTTTTGAACGATTCCTATTATGTGGAAGCCACCGACGTGATAGAGTATATGTTCCGCGGCATAGATAGTTTTGGTAATCAAGTGTATGCCGACGTTCAAGCCACCGATATGGGCGATTATTATGCCGTGGAGGTGAGCGTGACGGATACCGCCGGCAACACCACTGAGGGCAGCTATAATGTTGAAAAGCGCTATTAATCTTGCCGCAAGGCAATAGCGGCAGGGGGTGAGAAATTCACCCTATCGCCGAAAAGGCTAAGGCGGTTTTGAAGATACAAGTCAAAAAGTTTTCGTCTTTTGCCGAAATCACCCTACCGGGGCACGGCGTATGCCGTGCCTTTACTTTTATGATTTTTCAGAAAGTATGACGTTGCCCCCTTAAACGCCTTGAAGCAGCTAAATAGTAATGAAGGGTACCGACGGTTGGACCGCGATACCCTTCTCCCTTTCATTTTTCGCTTAACCTTTTCAATTAAGATATCCCTTGATTATCGTATCCTCCGCCTCTTTTTCCGTAAGACCCAAGGTCATGAGCTTGGAAAGCTGCTCTCCGGCTATCTTACCCACGGCGGCTTCGTGCACTAAGCTGGCTTCGGGGGATACGGCGTCTATCCTGGGGGTGGAGAGTATGCGCGCGTTATCCAAGAGGATACTGTCGCACTCGACGTGACCGAAGGAGCGGTTTTTGCCCACCATATCGGAGATAAAGGACTGGTAGGAATTGCCTCTTGCCACGCTGCGGCTGACCACTTCCGCAGTGGAATCTTTACCCACGAGTTTTACTTTGAAGCGGGTTATGGCTTTTTCGTTATTGTCCGTGAGCAGTTTCTCGCGCACGGTGAACTTGCCGTTGGTGTACACGGTGGCGGTGGTGAGCCTGTCGGTATATGTAACGCCGCCCAGCTGAGTGCTCTCCATATAGAAATGCGCGTTCTTTTTCACATACACCTTGGTTAGGGGGGTAAATTCCTTTTTACCCTCGGGGTTGCCCTCTCCGTAGTGGCGCTCTATATACTTCACGTTGCAGCCTTCTTCCAAATAGAAGGTGTGTATGCCGTCGTGGCGGCTCTCTCCGCAGGTATCGTTGTGTATGCCGCAGCCGGCGATTATGGTCACGTCCGCGCCCTTTCCTATATAAAAGTCGTTATACACTTTATCCAGCATATCGCCCGCAGTGAGGATTACGGGGATATGCACGCTCTTTCCCTTTACTCCCGCTTTTACTATTATGTCTATGCCGTCCTTATCCGTCTTGGGCAGGATTTCTATATCGGACGTAGAGTTGCGGGAAAGGCATTTCCCGTCCTTTCTTATGTTGTACGACCCCTCCGGAATGCCGTGAAGGTCGGCTATCTTCATCAAAAGATCTATGTCAAGTTTTTCCATGTCACACTCCCTTGCGCGCGGCGCATATTCCGCTCCTGCCTTCCAGCAGGGGCATCATCTCTTCGCGGCTGCCCGTGACGGGCGCGCTCTCTTTGTCCAAAAGGACTATGTTATCCGCTATCTCCATTATCTTGCTCTGATGCGAAACTATAAGCACCGTCTTGTCCCTGAGCGAAGAAAATAAATTCGTCAAATCGGAAAAGCTCCACAAATCTATTCCCGCTTCCGGTTCATCCAGTAAAAATACGTCGCCGCCCTTGGCTATTGCCATGGCAAGCTCTATCCTCTTTGCCTCTCCGCCGGAAAGACTGCCGTCTAAGTCGCGGTCTATATAGTTGCGCGCGCACAGCCCCACTTGGGAGAGATATTCGCACAGCTGCCCCAAATTGCTCTGCCTTCCGCTGGCTATGTCCAGCAGCTTTTTCACCGTTATCCCCTTAAAACGCACGGGCTGTTGAAAAGCGGTGGTAAAGCCCAGCTTGGCGCGCTCGGTCATGGAAAGGGCGGTTATGTCCCTGCCGTTGTATATTATACTGCCGCGAGTGGGCTTTTCCAGCCCGGTGATAAGTTTCACCAGCGTGGATTTGCCGCTCCCGTTTTGACCGGTTATGACGGTTATGCTCTTTTCGGGAAAGGTGAGGGAGATGTCGGAAAGTATCTTTGTCGCCTTTTTGCCGTCCTCTTCTTTCACCGCAAAATCTATGTTTTTCAGCTCAAGCATATTCTACCTCTTACGTTTACTAATTACTATATATAGATTAAACGCGCTTTTGTCAAGCGTTTAATCGAATTTCCCGCCCTTTCTACAAATATATTATATATTTGCGCCATGCCATCTACTGTTGCAAATGTCACATCACACTAAATTTTACGCTATATGCAAATTTTAAGGGCGTTCATATTAAGGCATTTGCAATATATGTAAAGTTGTAGTATAATTTTATATAGCGACCAACAATTTGCGGGCGTGAGTTGTATATAAGGTGAAAAGGGAAATGGACATAGGAGGATTGGTGCGCAGGATCCGACAGGGCGACAGCGACGCGTTCGCGCAACTCTACGAGGAGACCCGCAGGCAAGTTTATTATACGGCGTATTCTGTATGCCGCGATAAGTTTGCCGCAGAAACGGTCATGCAGGACGCCTTTGTGAAGTTCTATGAGAACATCGGCGCCGTGGACGATAAGCACAATCCCTACGCCTATCTGCTCACCATCAGCCGCAACTTGGCGCTCAATTTGGTCAAGCGGGAAAGAAGCCGCGTGACAGTGGAGCCGGAAAAGGTGGACTATGTGAAGAGTGACGCCGACCTTGCGCGGGACAACGGGCTTACTCATTTTGCCGCGCGCGTGCTCACGGAGCGCGAGTTTCGCGTGTTAATGCTGTGCGCGGTACATAAATATAAGAGGCACGAGGTGGGTAAGATGCTGGATATGCCCACAGCCACCGTGACGTGGACATATAATAAAGCGATAGGCAAATTAAAGAAAAAATTGGAGGAGGAGAGATGAAGCGTAAAGATATAGAAAAGATCTTGGCGGATGAGGCGGAAAAGCTGGATAACGGCGATAGCTTTGCCCGTATCTGCGAGCGCATATCTTCCCCTCAATCCAAGGCGCGCAGCGGAGAAACGGAGGTAATAGCCGTCACCCATCACAGGCGTAACGCCGCCATTATAGCCATAGCCGCCGTGCTCATACTGGCGATAGTGGCAGTCACGCTGGGGGTGGTGCTGTCGGGAGGCGCTCCCGTCCTTCCCGCCGCGGGAATGACGTATATCAGCATAAGTATAAATCCCGCCGTATATATACAGGTGGACGAGAATAACAAGGTCACCGCCGCCACCGCCCTCAATTCGGACGCGCAGGTACTCCTTTTGGGCATGAACTTGGTGGGCATGGACTATAACGACGCCTGTCTTGCCATCGTGGGAGAGGCGGACAGGGAGCAATATCTGGCAGACGGCAGGGACGTGAACGTGAATGCGGTGAACGACAATCCTCGGCGCGAGGACGAGGTGCGCATCTCCGTGGAAAATACTTTGAACGGCTACATGGCTCAAAAGGGGTATTCGAACAAGGTTTTCGTAAACTACTATACGCAGGCTGCCTTGGATACCGCCGGCAAGTACAATATCTCCGCAGGTAAGGCGCAGCTCATGCTGGACGCCACCGCCATCTCCGACATGACTATGGATGAGCTGTATAATATGGGCTATGAGCAACTGCTCATGCTGGTTATGGGTTCTGTGTCCGACGCGTCCGACGAATTCCAAAAGGAACTGGATAAGAGACTGGAAGAGCTGGAAGAGGAGTTCGAGCGCAAGAGCGAGGAGCTGGAAGAAAAGGTGGAGCGCATAGAAGAGCTGTTCGAGGATGAGGACGATTTCGAGCATATCTCTCCCGCGCAATACGAGCGCATAAAGGCATTGCTTTTGGAAACGGTGAACGACCCCGATGTGGGCGAGTACTTCAAGGAAATCATCCCCACCGATGAGGCAATGCTGGAAGAGAAGATGAAAGATATGCCCCGCTTTGCCCGCGAATTGTCCCGCTTTGCCGATAATTTGGAAGAGATACTCGACGATCTTGAAGACGACTTCGAGGACAGATTGGAACAGATAAAGGAAGAATATAAGAGAGCATACTCTGTCCGCGGGAATTGAAAAGAGGGAGAAAAAGCTCAAATGCACGCCCGGCGCGTGCATTTTTTATATCTTCAAGTCAAAAATATCGCGCAGAATAAAGGACGCGTTCTCGCCTTCTTGGGCGTAAAGCGCGGAGGCGGTTTACACTTTTCGAAGAGTAATTCCCGTAAGATTGAAAATTTTTTTCGATTTCGTTAGCCAAAAACATATCTGCGATTGTATTAAGTACAGAAACCCCCACAGGAGGAAGGATTTATGAAAAAGAAATTTATAATCTCTATGATAGTGGTGCTCGTGCTGGCAATCGCGCTTACCGCGCTGCTCATCGCGTGCACACCCGCCGGCGGAGGCGGCTTAAACGCTCAGGAAGAACAGAACAACATCTTCGCCTTGGTGGCGATCTCCGCAGGCGAACTCATAAGCGGCGGCGAATCCGACACACAGACGGCTTCTCTCGCCGGGGGAGATACCACGGCGATAGCCGCAGAGTTGGATCAGTACATGGCAATGCTGGACAGCATCATCGGCGGCAGCACTCCCATAACCAGCACTGTGGGTGCGAACACTAACGCGGAATACGCTCAATACGAAACGGTGCAGACGGTCACCACGACGAGCGTGGGCGGCGTGAGCGAAACCTATACCATCTACTATAACGAAACCTACCAGCCCGAATACGGCGATGACGACGATTGGGGCGAGAGCGAGGAAAACTATCGCGTGGAAGGCGTAATGGTGAACGGCGAGAACGTGTTCGAAGTGAGAGGCTGGCGCACTTTGGAAACGGAGGGCAGGGAAACGGAAGAGTCCTTGGAATTTACCGCCCGCAACGCAGCCAACGGTATGTCTATGGTGTTCGAGTTGGAAAATGAGAACGAGGGCAACGAAACGGGCAGAGAATTTGCCTATACCATCTACCAAAACAACAGGCGCGTGCGCTCCTTCGAGATAGGCTTTGAAAAGGAAAGCGGCTGGACGGGCGATGAAACGGAATTCGAACTGTTCACTCACGAAAACGGACAATCCATGGAGTATGAGATAGAGAGTGTGACCCGCGGCGGAGTGGAGACCATCCGCATAACGCGCAGAGTGGGCGGACCCGTGGAACGCTACTACGCTACTCGCAATGCAGACGGCACTTACGCCTACGAATTTGCCGGTACGGGTGACCGCTGGTAATAAGATATAGGCGTATGATAAAGCTCTCCGAAAGGGGAGCTTTTTTCAAGCGATATTTAACAAATTCGTATTGCTAGATAATGCGCGTTATGCTATAATATATGCAAGCGGACATTCCGCAGTACGTTAAAAGGCAGGAAAAGTTATGAAACTCATTCCCAGACCGATAGAATATGCGGTCAAGCAGGGTACGGTGGGCTGGTCGAGCGCCACCGAGGTCACAGGAGATTTTCCCCGGACCATAGAGCAGGCAAAACAACTGCTCGCGAGCAAAAAAGAGGGAAAGGCAAGCAGATTGAATTTTACGCGCGACGAGCGTTTTTCTCCCGAAGGATATGCCGTAAGGTCCAAACCCGAGGGGATACAGGTGCTGGCTTCCACGGAAGCGGGCGCATTCTATGCGCTTATGAGTTTGGAACAGTTGGGCGAGAGCGGAGAGATGGAATGCTGCTATGTGCGTGACGAACCAAAGTACGGGTATCGTTCTTTTCAGCTGGACTGTGCGCGCCACTTTTGGACGGTGGACAAGATAAAGCAGATTTTGCGCCTACAAGCGGCGGTGAAGATGAACACTTTCCATTGGCATCTTTCCGATGACCAAGGCTGGCGCGCAGAGATAAAAAAATATCCGCTGCTCACGCAAAAGGGCAGCATTCGCAAGGATACACCGCTTTCTTTGGCAGGCTATAATCAGGGGAAAGAAGAGCATGACGGTAAAGAATACGGCAGGGGATTGTTCTATACCCAAGAGCAGATGAAGGAAGTTGTCGAATACGCTAGCGCTTTGCATATCCAAGTTGTGCCGGAGATAGATATGCCCGGTCATATGGTGGCTGCCATCGCTTGCTATCCCGAACTATCTTGTACGGGCGAGCAGGCGGAAGTTTCCAATCGCTGGGGAGTGATGGACAACATCTT
>CALWRK010000053.1 GCA_944383935.1 uncultured Clostridia bacterium | reverse complement strand
AAGAAGATGGAGGAGGTGGGCTTTATCGCGACATCGAAGAGTATGGGCATTCCCGTGGTTATGCCGCCCAAAACGCCGCCGTTATTGTTGGTGGAGGTGACCACCTTGCCCTCGCATATGCGGAAGGGGTCGTTCGCACTGCTGCCGTTCATGGCGGTAAAGGAGTAACCCTTGCCGAATTCTATACCCTTTATCGCAGGTACGGAGAACATCATATGCGCAAGGCGCGATTCCACGCTGTCGAAAAAGGGGTCGCCTTTACCGGCGGGGACGCCCGTTATCGCGCACTCTATCACTCCGCCCACGCTATCGCCCTTTTTAGCCGCTTCCAGCACCTTATCGCGCATGGCTTCCCACGCCTGCTCGCTTATGGTGCCGTTCTTCCCCACCTCGTCTATTTGAGGAGCGATGGGGTTAAAGCGCACGTCCTCAACGCCTGCTATACTTGCGATATGCGCGCCCACTTTTATGCCCTTTTCGCTCAAAACCTGCTTGCACAGCGCGCCCGCGAACACGAGCGGAGCGGTGAGCCTGCCGGAGGAATGACCGCCGCCGCGGTAGTCGTTGAAGCCGCCCTCTTTCACAAAGTAACCCCAATCGCTGTGACCGGGGCGCATGAGGTAGCGCATACGCTCGTAGTCGGGCGAGTGCGTATCCTTATTGCGGATGATTGCGGCAAGCGGAGTGCCCGTGAAGGCTCCGTTGAAAAAGCCGCTGACTATCTCGTACTCGTCGCCTTCCTTGCGAGCTGTGGCAATTTTTTCCTTGCCCTTGGCGCTGCGGCGCGCCATCATCTCGTCCACCAAGGCAAAGTCCGGCTTGAATCCGGCGGGAAGCCCGTCGATGACCACGCCGATCGCCGCACCGTGCGATTCGCCGAAGATGGTGACTTTTAATTTTTCTCCCCATGTAGCGCTCATATCACACCTCTTTATTCGAGTATTTCATACTTGCCGCCCAGCTTTTCAAAGTCCTTGAAAAAGGCGGGATAAGACTTGCTTACGCTCTCCGCGCCCGTTATCACCACGGGCTTTTCGCACACGGTGGCTGCAACGGCAAAGGTCATGACCATGCGGTGGTCGTGATAGTCGGGGATCTCCGCGCCGCCGCGCAGCCTGTCCACGCCGTCGAAGAACATATCCTCCTTGCCCTCCTTCACCTTTGCGCCCAGGGCATTCAGCCCCTGCGCTGTGGCGGCGAGCCTGTCGCACTCCTTTATGCGCAGCCTGCCGGCGCCTGTGACGTGCGTGCCTCCCTTTCTGAGCGCGCAAGCCACGGATAGAACAGGTACGATGTCGGGCACGTTCTTCACGTTCAACGTGAGCATACGGTCGGAAGGTACCGCTCGGAGCATATCCAGCATATCCTTTATCACCCTGTCGCCCTGAACGGACATCTCGCTCACGCCCTCTACCGTCACCTTATGCCCCAGCGCGCGAGCCACATAGAAAAACGCCGCCTGCGACCAGTCCCCCTCCACTTTGTAGGGAGCTTGGGAGTACATATTTCCGCAATACTTCTGCCCGCCGTACACGGTGAATTTACGCGCGGCGGAATCGTAGTACGCCACCACGCCGTATTTACTCATCACGTCCATGGTTATGCGCACATAGTCCTTGCTTTCAAGCGGCTTGCTCAAAGTGACGGTGCTGTCGTAGTCCAGTCGGGGTGCAGCCAGCAGCAGTCCGCTTATAAACTGCGAGCTTATATTTCCTTCCAGCTCGAAGTCGTCCGCTATGAGATCTCCGCGCACGGTGAGATCCAGCCCGTCCGCGCCGCTGTTGTTGCGATAATATATCCCCTGAGAATCGAATATGGCAAAATATTCGCCCAAGGGGCGCATTCCCAGCTTCCCTCCGCCCACAAAGCGGACATATCCGTCACAGAGGGTGAGCGCGATGGGTATGATAAAGCGCAACGTGGACCCGGATTCGCCGCAGTCGATGACCACGTCCTCCGCCACCCTGCCGCTTATGCCGCTTACGATAAGTTCTCCGTCTTCGCACTTGACGCGCGCACCCAGCGCCGTGACCGCACGAATAGTGGCGCGGATGTCGTCGTTGATATCCGGACATTCTATCCTGCTAATGCCTTCGGAAAGAGAGGCGCAGATGAGGGCGCGATGGGCAAAACTCTTTGACGCGGGCACTCTCACCTCGCCTTCCAGCTTTGAGGGATATACCTTTATCTTCATGTCAGCTCCTGAAATAGTCCGCAGTGGTGCGGAAGGTATAGGCGCTGCCTATGTCTTTGAGAAGAACCACGTCCAGTCCTCCCCTGCCGCTCTTTTTATCATTCTTAACGGCGGCGACAATGCCGTCTATATCCTCAGACGGGCGCTCGTTCAAGCCGTACTCCCTGCATACCTCGGCGATGCGTTCCGCACAGCCCGGACGCGTTTGTCCCCGGCTCTCGGAGATGCGGGTGATGTACTCCATACCCACTGCAACCGCCGCGCCGTGCGACATCTCGAAGTTATTGATCTTTTCCAGCGCGTGCCCGTAAGTGTGACCGAAGTTGAGCAGTTTTCTCTCCCCGCTCTCCTTTTCGTCGCGCTCCACCACCCTGCGCTTTATATCCACACAGGTGTAAATAATATCGTCTATATGTCCAAAAAGGCGAGCGGTATCGCCGCCTATCTCCTCCAAAAGTTTGAAGAGTTTTTCATCCTTAATGCAGCCGTACTTTATAACTTCGCCCATGCCGTCCGCCAAAAAGTGCGCGGGAAGAGTGGAAAGCGTATCCGGATCTATGAGCACGCAGGCGGGCTGATGGAAGGCGCCCACGAGATTCTTTCCCTCGGGCAAATCCACGCCCACTTTGCCGCCCACGGAGCTGTCCACCTGCGCGAGCAGGGATGTGGGAATCTGCACGAAATTCACGCCGCGCATATAAGTTGCCGCCATGAAACCGCCCAGATCGCCTATCACTCCGCCGCCCAGCGTGACCACGACGTCCGAACGGGTCAGCCCGAATTCGAGGGCGAAAGAATAGAGCATGGGGAGAGTGGAGAAGGATTTGGTCTTTTCTCCCGCCGGAAGTGTGACGGATTTTACTGTCAGTCCCCCCTCTTCCAGAGATTTTACCGCCTTTCCCAGATACGGCTGCGCCACATTGGAATCGGTTATCACAAACGCTTTGCCGCCCTTTGAAGTCACAAATTCCCCTATGCGGGAGATGAGATCTCTCTCTATGAGTATATCGTAACTCCTCTCACTCAGGTCTACGCGCAGACTCTTCATTTGATCTCCCTGCCCACTACGGGCGCGATGGTGCGCAGATCTTGCATTATCTCGTCGAACTGTTCGGGCTTTATTGATTGACTGCCGTCGCACAGGGCGTGTACGGGATCGTTGTGCACCTCTATTATAAGTCCGTCCGCGCCCACGGCGATCGCCGCGCGGGCGAGAGCGGGAACCATCCACGCCTTTCCGGTGGCGTGAGAAGGGTCTACGATTATGGGCAGGTGGGATACCTGCTTTATCGCCACCACCGCAGACAGATCGAGCGTGTTGCGGGTGTACGTTTCAAAAGTCCTTATTCCCCTTTCGCACAAGATTACGTTGGGATTGCCGCCGGAGAGGATATACTCCGCCGACATAAGCCACTCTTCTATGGTGGCGGCAAGTCCGCGTTTGAGCAAGATTGGCTTGTCCAGCTTGCCCAGCTCTTTGAGCAATTCAAAGTTCTGCATATTGCGCGCGCCTATTTGAATGACGTCCACGTCCTGCACGAATCTGTCTATGTCGTAGGGGGACATGAGTTCCGTGACTATGGGAAGTCCTGTGGCGGCTTTCGCCTCTTTGAGCAGCTCCAAACCCTCGTACTTCAAACCTTGGAAGGAATACGGAGATGTGCGGGGCTTGAAAGCTCCGCCGCGCAGCATGGTGGCGCCCGACTTCTTCACTTCTTTTGCGATGGACACTATCTGCTTTTCGCTCTCCACAGAACAAGGTCCGGCTATCAGCGTGAGCGCCTTTCCTCCCACTTCCGTGTCCCCCACTTTTACTATCGTGGGATCGGGATGGAACTTCCTGTTCGCTTTTTTATACGGCTCGGATACGCGCATGACGCGCTCCACGTTCTCGTTGGCTTCAAGCACCTTCATGTCCACGTTGGACGTATCGCCCACGATACCCAAAATGGTGGCTTCGCTGCCCACCACCTTGTTTACCTGGACTCCCATGGAAGAGATGGACTTAGACAGCTCTTCTATGGCTTTTTCCGGTGTGTTTTGTTTGAATACAACTATCATTTGGCTACCTCTTAAAATATATAGTAATAATAAGATACAACAATTTCGCCGCATTTTCAAGCGGATACGACTATTTATTATAAAAAATTGCGCAGCAATACCTTTTTTGCCCCGATTAAAGACCGCTCTTTCTCATGAGAAGTTCCGCGTTGTAGCAGGGCGCGGGCAGGAAAGGGTTGACGGGCATTCGCCTGATACGGTGAAAATATGTGTATATCATGAAGATTATGCCCACCACTCCTGCGAGCACCCAGGACGCAGGCACCGCCCAATACATCCCTTCAAGTCCCCAAAAATGGTCGAATAAATAGGAAAACGCCACTCGTCCCAATATGGATGAAACGGTTGTCATAAAGAAGCATTTCATCATGCCCACACCCTTGAAAAACGCCTGGGCGAGTAAAATTATTCCCACGAAGATATAGCCGTATGTGGTTATCTCCAAAAAGCGCGCGCTCACCAGGGCAACCGTCTGAGAGTCCCCTTCTCCCACGAACATGAGCGAAAGGGGCATGGAGAGGAATATCCCCGCGGCGAGAAATAAGGCGGCGTTCACCACCGCCAGCAACAGGCTGTCCTTAAAGCCCAGCATGATGCGCATACGTTTGCCCGCTCCCCTGTTTTGAGCGTAGTAATTTGTCAGCGCATTGGTATAGCCTCGCCAGGGAGTTTGCATGAGCGCATCTAATCGGGTGGCGTTGTTCACTCCCGCCATCACGTCTGTGCCGTAGGTATTCACAAGTCCCTGCACGGCTATTCTGCCCGCATATACCACCACCTGCTGCAAACCCACCGTCAAACCGTAGGTCATGCAGGCGGAGAACAGGCGCCTGTCGAATACCCATTCGTTTCGACGTATATGCAATATTTCTACCCTTTTACGCACATATATGGCGCACATTAGGACTGATAGCGCCTGCGCTGCGACGGTGGCTATCGCCGCCCCCTCGATCCCGAGCGGAGTGTATATGACCAATATGACGTCTAAGACGGCGTTTATGACAACTCCCGCTCCCAAGAACATGAGCGGCGCCACGGAATTGCCCACCGCACGCATGGAAAACATATAGTAATTGTATAAAAAAGTGAATATACCGCCGGCAAAGACTATCTTTAAGTACGAATCCGCCGGCGGAATGGCTTCAGCGGGCGTGCCCAGCCAGATGAGAAAATATTCAGACAATCCCACGCATATCCCGCTCATGACCACGGTGAACACTCCTCCCGATATCATGCCCGTAGTGAGCACCCTCTTCAAAGTGGCATTATCCTTGCTTCCAAAGTACTGCGACAAGATAACTCCCGTACCCATGGCAAGTCCCATTAAAAAGTTCATGACTATGGACATTATGGGAGTGGCTACACCTATTCCCGCCAGAGCCACGCTGCCCAAATTTTGTCCTATGATAATGCTGTCCACCGCATTATAGAGTTGTTGGAGGAAATCGGACAGCATAAAAGGCAGGGCAAACTTTGCTATTGTAACAAAATGTCTGCCCTGCGTAAGATCTGTTGTACCGTGTTTGTATGCCCTGTGACTCATCTCCTATTTAAGCATATTGTCCAGCGCGCTGACAAGTGCGTTGACGGACGCAACTATTATATCGCTGTGCACGCCCGCGCCCCAGATGAGCTTGTCTTCGCCCTCCTTTTGCAGCGCTACATAGGACACTGCAAGCGACTTGGACGTGCGAGTCAAAGCGTGCTCTTGATATGTTTCGATATGATAATCAAAGGGGATTATACCCTTTATCGCCTCGTTCACCGCGTTCAAACGCCCGTTTCCGAAGCCTTCGAGCACCTTTCTTTCCCCGTTGAGCTCCACGGTGACGACGGCGTCTATATTGCCATCCACCTGCTTGTAGTGGTGTTCCAGCACTTTGAGGGGCGAAGTGAGGTTTACATACTCCCTTTCGAATATCTCCCTGACCTCGTCCGGAAGCAGTTCCTTATGCCTGTGATCGGACACAGATTTCACCTTGTAGCCCAAGTCCTCCCTCATCTTTGCGGGGAGATTTATACCATAGCGCGTTTCAAGCAGATAGCCTATTCCGCCCTTGCCCGACTGGCTGTTTATGCGGATGACGTCGCCGTCGTACTGCCTGCCCACGTCCTTGGGGTCTATGGGCAGATAGGGCACCGTCCACTTGTCCTTTTCCTTTTCTTCATGATATTTCATGCCCTTTGCGATGGCGTCCTGGTGCGAGCCGGAGAACGCTGCGAACACGAGCGCGCCGCCGTAAGGCTGGCGGGGATTTACCTTCATATCCGTGAATTTCTCGTACTCCTCCACCAAATAGGGCATATTCGTGAAGTCCAGCCCGGGATCCACACCCTGCGAATACATATTCAAAGCCAAGGTGATGATATCCACGTTGCCCGTGCGCTCGCCGTTGCCGAACAGAGTGCCCTCCACCCTGTCCGCGCCCGCCAGCATGGCGAACTCCGCGTCCGCCACCGCACAGCCCCTGTCGTTATGGGGATGGGTGGAAACTATCACGTTTTCCCTGTACTTCATATTCTTGCACATATATTCCACCTGCTGGGCGTAGACGTGCGGCATACTCTCTTCCACCGTTACCGGCAAATTGATTATCACCTTGCGCTCGGTGGTGGGCCTCCATATATCGAGGACGGCGTTGCAGATTTCCAGCGCGAATTCCGGTTCCGTACCCGTAAAGCTCTCGGGCGAGTATTCAAAGGTGAAGTTGCCCGGCGTTTCTTCCGCCTCCTTCATGAGCAGTTTGGCACCCGTGACGGCGATGTCGATTATCTGCGGTTTTTCCTTGCGGAACACCTGCTTGCGCTGAGCCACGGACGTGGAGTTATACAGGTGCACCACCGCCCTCTTTGCTCCTTTTAACGCCGCAAACGTCTTTTTTATTATATGTTCGCGCGACTGCGTGAGTACCTGAATGGTCACGTCGTCGGGGATCAAGTTGCGTTCGATGAGCGCGCGGCAAAACTCAAACTCCGTTTCGCTGGCGGCGGGGAATCCTATCTCTATCTCCTTAAATCCTATCTTACAAAGCAGGGAGAAGAACTCCAGTTTCTGCTCTAAGCTCATAGGCACGACAAGCGCCTGGTTGCCGTCGCGCAAATCCACACTGCACCATACGGGCGCATGATCGATGTAATCTTTCTTTGCCCAGTCGAAGCACTGCTGCGGCGGCAGGAAATACCTTTTTCCGTATTTTCCCACGTTCTTCATAGTCTACCTCCTTGTTTTATATTATAGTATAAAAAAACTTCCGTCCCAAAGAGACGAAAGCCTATGTCGTGGTACCACTCTTATTCGCACCCGCCCTAATATTGCACGGATGCCTTTTGGGGATATAACGCTCCCACCGTTGCGGACTACATATCGCCCGCACGACTCCCGGGCGAGGTTCTCGCGCGCCTTCGTCCGCCTTTCACCATGCGGCGGCTCTCTGTTTCCCGACTGTCGCAATACTGCTCCCGTTCGCAGCCTTTTTTGTATATGTTGTATCTATTATATAAGATGAATTTACTTATGTCAAGTGTTTTTTGCAAAAGCGCGGAGCAAGTATTTTCCCCGCTCCTTTCAGTACATCACGCCGGGTTCGACGGGATAATACTCGTCGTAGTCCTCGTCGGTGAGAGGCGTTCCCCTGTCCACCGCCATCTTGACAAAATTGCC
>CALWRK010000052.1 GCA_944383935.1 uncultured Clostridia bacterium | reverse complement strand
CGCGGACGGAGTTCGCGGCGGTATCATAAAAGTATGATAAAAAAATAAATGCTATTTTCAATGAATGGGTGTCCCCTGCCTCCCGCATTGATACGGCACAAAGCAAAAAATGAAAATGAACAGAGAGATAAAAGCTTTCAAACTATGACATTTTCATTTTTCGCTTACTCCTTTCATATTTAACGAACAAATAAGCCACAATGGTCCCCACCACAAATAAGATAAGTCCCAGTGAAAGGTCGAGCGCGTCCACTCCGCTTGCCGTCCATTCTTTATATACGGCGTAGATATCGGAGTTGAAGAACAGGGTAAGCAGCGAGCCGAGCGAAAGTCCCACTATCATAAAGAATGCGGTTGCGCGCGCTTTTTTGAAGATGATGTCCAGCACTTTCGAAAAGGATATCAATCCCAAGACAAATCCCAAGACCATGCAGAAATACACCAAAAGCACCATGGGATTTTCCTTCCAGTAGGACAGATGAACGCTGTTCATTATGGAGGAGAAATATCCGAACGCCATGAGTATGGCGGTGGCGCTCAATCCGGGCACTACCTGCGTTATCGCCACCACATAGCCTATTAAGATAAAGATGATGTAGTGGTAGAATTCCAACCCTTCAAGGGGACGTGCGCCTTCTGTGCCGAAGGTGGTACCCAAAGCTATCGCCACGGGTATGGCTATGCCCAAGAGCAGTAAAAGTATGCGCGGCGCATTCGCCTTTTCCCCTTTTATCTCGTCCTTTACTGCGGGGAAAGCGCCTATCATCATGCCGGCGAACAGCCCCACCACCGTGAAGGGCACGACCGCCATAAGCTGTTGTATGGCAAAAAAGCCGAGCAAAAAGCCCGCCGCCGCACCTATGACTATGGGGATCAAAAATTTCACACAGGCGGCAAACCGTTTGAAGAGGTTGCCCAACGCGTATATCAGCTTGTCGTATAGCTTGAATATTATGGCAACGGTAGACCCGCTCACGCCGGGCACTATTATCGCCAGCCCTATAAATAAGCCCAAAAGTCCGCCGCGCGCCACGTCCTTGGCGTTTTTGTAGGTTATGTCGGGTCTGTCGGGATGGTTTTCCTCCTCCCCGTCACACGCCTTACTCGGCACGCTTTTTGTCTTTTCATCCTCCGCCCGGGAACTCTCGTTTGCGGGGAGGGGATCTTTTTCTTCGTCGTTTAAGGGTTTGTTTTCACTTTCCATATTCGATTACAGTATATCACGCCGATAAATAAAATACAACACTACGCGCCGTAAAAGATAAAATAAAATAAATTTCACAAGTATCTGGGAGGATATACTCCGTTACTTTCGCACCATTCCCCGCAAAATTGTCTGAGGTATTCCGCGCGGTATGCCACCCAAAAGTGCGAGATATTCAAAAGGGAGAGGGCGGAGATAAATTTTTCAAGCGATTGTTCTCCGTTCAAAAAGGAAGCCAGCTTTTCACGCGCCGCGCTATTTTGAAGAGAGATAAATTTTTGGCTGTCTTGCGCTCGTTTACGTCTGTTAAAGAGGGGAGTCGGAGGGCTCTGTCTTTTGCGCTTTTGGCTATGTGAATGCCCATCTCAGGATAAGCTATATTCAACTTCTTATTCTTTGGGTCATAGTAAAAAGTCATGCCGCGGAGCTTTTCTTCCATGGCGTCCAGTACAAGTTTTGCGGCTTTTTTAGTTCGTTTTTGTCCTCATAAAAATCGGGATATTCGGGGGCAGGGATGGAATATTTGCACATAAAGTATTCCAAAGCGTCCGCGCTGCGGCGCAATAGGATATTCAAAAGTTCGCTTCGCAACCGGCTCACCGACATATTCGAGATATGGCTAGCTATGCGGTAAGACAGCTCATCGTAATACCTTTCGTTCGCGGCCTCTCTTTCCTGCTCGTTCTTTTCATAGCGATAGGCGTCCTCGGGAAAAGCCGTGCAGTACAGCGCAACCATATGCTTGCATACTATCCTGCGTCCCGTCGCATGAGGACAGGTGTAAGAGGATTTGCGCGGATGCAGAAAGTCTATTTTTACGTCGTATTCGGCAGCTCATCGTCCCGGTAATTGCGTTTCGTCTGTTTGAACGCAGGAAAGCACTTTGCCGCCGTGAAAATCCTCCAAGCCGCGCCAAATAGAGATTTCGCTTGCGCTGTCGAAAATGCCCATGCCTATACCTCGTGTTGTCGACTTGATTATAGCATAACTATAAAAAAATATGCACCCGAACGGGTGCACATTTTCTTCAATCGCAATTACTTGCTCTTTTTTGCGGCAGTTTTCTTTGCCGCGGGCTTTTTCGCCGTTTCCGCCTTCTTTGCCGCAGGCTTTTTGGCGGCGTTGTGCTTTTCAAATGCGAAAGCGCAAGGGTAGGTTTCGCTCTTGTCGCAGTCTGCACAGAAGTCGTAACTTCCGCAGCTGTCATGGCCGCGCTCTACGCTGTCGTTCCACTTCATTATGTCAAGCTCATGCTGTTTTTCTGCTCTGGTTGTCATACTTGTTGCCTCCATATTTTGATAAAAATTCTTTTATCAAAAGGTGTTATAGCACTTTATTTTAAGTTTGTCAAATAAAAATGCGAAATTCCCTGTTTTTTTATAAATGCTGCGGGTTTAATCGCGTTTTAACTTAATCTGCCCGCTCGGTATTGACGGGAGATTTTTTGCGCGGTAAAATAGAGATGTATTCAGCGATAAGGAGCGATTATGAAAAAGCGTTTTATATTGATAGCCGCCCTTGCAGCGCTCATTGCGCTATGTGCGGGAGTATTGGCGGCGTGCGCAAATATCGAGCGGATCCCCGATTGGGCGTTTGACGAGCTGCGCGAGCAGGACAACGCGCGGGCGGAGGGCACAGATGTGCGCGCCATGTCGGTAAACGTGCTCGTGCATATGGAATCGTGGGGAGGTACTCCCGTATACCCGCGCACGCAGATGATGGAGGAGTTCACCCGACATTATGCGCCCGACGTGGCGGCTTTGCAGGAGATGTGCTCGGATTGGTACAAATATTTCCCTAAGCGGGTGCAAGATACTTATGCGCTCGTGCACGATAAATCCATCAAAACCAACCTGATGTATAACAAAAATACGCTTACATTGCTGGATGGCGGCGTGGAAAAATATTCCAAACGCGATTCCAGCGGCTGCCGCGCCGTGGCGTGGGGCGTATTTGAGATAAAGGAGAGCGGAAAGCGCTTTGCCGCCACGTCTACCCACTTCGATTTGGGCACGGAAGAGGAGAAGGTGGAATATCGCACCACGCAAATAGCCGAACTTGCCGAGCGCATAAATGCGATGGTCCAAGAATATAACGTGCCCGTAATAGCCATGGGCGATTATAATGTGCTCGTTGACGAAGATTACGGCGCCGGCTCCAATTATTCCGATCTGCTCGAAGTCACCGGTACAAAAGACGCCCGCCTCGACTACTTGGACAGTATAGAAAAAGCCTACGACGAACAATATGTGGAAGAGCATAAGGACGGACTTTGGGACCACATCCTCATAAAGGGCGACATAACTCCGCTCAAATTCTTTATCGTGACCACGCCCTTTTTCGATTGCGAAAATGCGGAGGATTCCATGACGGATCACTATCCGCATATTTTAGACGCTGCGCTTTAAGCGGAAAATAAAAGGGATGAAGGGTAGCGCGGGTTTGAGCCGCCGTTACCCTTTCATTTGTCGCTTAAATCTTTCGCTCAATATTTATTGAGGAAGGTCTTTGTAACTTCACTCTTCGGATGGTCGAACACTTCTTCCGGGGTGCCGCATTCTTCCACCACGCCGCCGGACATAAAGAGCACTTTATCCGCAACGTCGCGGGCAAAGCCCATCTCGTGGGTGACCACTATCATTGTGCGGTCGGAAGATTTCAGCCCCTTTATCACTTTGAGCACCTCGCCCGTGAGTTCGGGATCTAGGGCGGAAGTGGGCTCGTCGAAACAAAGTATGTTGGGTCGCATTGCAAGGGCACGGGCGATGGCTACGCGCTGGCACTGACCGCCCGAAAGTTCGCAGGGGTAGGAGCGCACCTTGTCGGCAAGTCCCACCTGTTCCAGCAGGGTATAGGCATAGCGTTCTATCTCGCCGCGGCGGCGGGAGGCGTACTCGTGCTTATCGGGTTTGCCGCCCGTTTCCACGCACTCTTGCGCCGTCTTGCGGGCTGCGTCCACATCTTCCTTGGCGAGCGTTTGAGCGATGACGTCCGCCCTAGCACGCAATTTTTTCGCTCGCTCCTCCTTACCCGCCTTGGCTGCCTTTTCCGCGTTTGCCATAAGGGCGAGCATTTTCAACTCTTCGCGTATCATCAGACGAGGGGCGAGGGTGACATTGTCCAGCACCGTGTATTGGGGAAAGAGGTTGAAAGATTGGAACACCAGTCCGAAGTGCAGGCGTTTACTGCGGATATACGCGGCGGAGTTCATCTTTTTCAGCTCCGCGGCGCCTTGGTTGCGCTCATAACGGAATATCTGCTTGTTTTGCGCAGCTTCATCTCCGGAAATAGCCGCGCCGCCGTCCGTACCGCCGCACTTGACATACTTGGCTCTTGCCCGTGCGGCAATATATTCGGGTACGTCTTTCGTGTTCAAAATAGCCGCATAATCTTCCGCGTCGGAGGAGATGAACATATCTTCCAGGGCGGCTTTCATGCGCTTTTTAATCTCTTTCAGCTCTGCTTTTATCGTCTTGTCGGGATTTGACTTTTTCTTTTCCTGGGCTTGCCCGCGCATGGCGCGCTGCTTGGCTTCTTCCAAGGTCTTAGATATTATCTCGCTGCGGCGGCGGGACTTATATATCTCCTCCGCGGCGCTGCGCAGCTGGCGGGAGAGGAGTGGATTGAGCAAAAGGCGCTCAAAGTCCTCTGTTTTGTCCGTTACGGGCAGGGTAAGTTCGCGTTTTTCCTCTTTTTCAAAGCGTGCGAGCGGACCGGTCACGCTTTTTGTATAGCGCGCGCGAGATATTATATACCTTATTCCTTTGCACAGCGGAGAGGAGAGGGAGGAGGACAAGCTGCCGTCTTCCATCTTCACTTTGGACATATCGAACAAGACGTTATCCCCCACGGTGAGCACTCCTTTATCCGCGCGTTCCAAGAAGGTGATGCAGCGCAAAAGAGTGGTCTTGCCGCTGCCGGAGGAGCCGATTATCGCCAGCACTTCCCCCTTGTTCAAGTCAAAGGAGATGCCTTTGAGCACCTTGTTTGCGCCGAAGTTTTTATATATGTCCTCCACCTTCAAATAAGGGGCGGCAGAGATATTTTTAACAGATTTTTCTTCCATGTCACACCTTATAGTAGTTGAGTTTTCTCTCCAAGTAGCCGAAGAGCAGGGTCAAAATGCCGTTGAATATGAGGTAGAACGCCCCCGCATAGAAGAGCGGCCATATCACGACATATGTGTTTTGCAGGCTTTTTGCGGCTGCTACAAGTTCGATTACGGATATGGTTTGAGCAAGAGACGTGTCCTTTACCAGTGTGATTATCTCGTTGCTCATGGGCGGCAGAATGCGCTTTATCATCTGCGGCATGATTATGCGGAAGAAGATTTGAACGCGCGTCATGCCCAGCACATATCCCGCTTCGTACTGCCCGCGCGGAAGGTTTTGAATGCCGCTGCGGTATATCTCGGAAAAATAGCAGGCATAGTTGATGGTAAATGCTATAACAATAGCCGTCATGCGCTCTTTGTATTGGATGTCGAACAAAAGCCCCGGACCATAGTAGACCACGATGATTTGCAAAAGAAGGGGTGTGCCGCGTATCACCCAGATGATGGCCTTAAAAAGATAGGCAAGCGGCTTAAAGCGCGAGATGGAGCAGGCGCATATAATAAGCCCCAAAGGTATGGCAAGCACCAGGGTGAGCGCAAAGCTCAGCACCGTGTTTCCGAAGCCTTCTAAAAGGACGAGCGTGGCTTGCTGCAGGGTTAAAGTCATATATTACCTCAAAAGGGGGCGCAAAGCGCGCCCCCGCAGTGTATTTTTTTGTATGTTAAGCCGCTTCCACTTCGTAAGCGATGGGAGCAAACAGGGTGTAGCCGATGACTATCTTGCCCTTGGAAGTGATGTAATCCCAGCTGGACTTATCGGAGATGGAATCCCACTGAGAGGTGTAATCGATGGGCTCGAGCACATCGGTGAGTCCGTACTTTTCCGCTATCGTATTGATGGTGTCGTCATCCCACAGCTTTGCCAAGGAAGTGTTTATCTTGTCCATAAGTGCGGTTTCCCCTTTGCGGGCAGCTATACCGTAATATTCGATGGTATCGGTGATCGTAACGGGGGAGAGCATAAGATTTTCCGCATAGCTGCTGCCTGCCGTTTCCACATAGTATTTAGCCATGACCCTATCCATTACGCCTATGTCGGAAGTGCCGGCATTAAGTTCGGTAAGTATATTTATCTGTGCGTCGACAAGGGTAGCTTCTTTACCCAATGCGGTTATGACTTTTTCGCCTTCGCTGCCGCGCTCAGCCGTCCACTTATTGGAAGCAAGCATCTTGTCAAGCGTATCGAACTTGCTTGCGTCCGCCTTCCTGATGATGGCGACTTGCTGATTTTCCATATAAGGCTCGCTTATCTCCCACATCGCTTCACGTTCGGCGTTGATGGTCATGCCGTTCCACAGCAGGTCCACGTTCTTGGATTTCAGTTCGGTTTCCTTATTGTCCCAAGTTATGAGCCTAAACTCCACGTCAACGCCCAAATCCTGAGCGACGGCGGTGGCAAGCTCGATGTCGAAGCCGACTAGTTCGGTGTTGGAGCAAGCCGCGGCGCCGAGCACGGCGGTGAGGCACACCGCCACAAGAACAAGAGCGATAATAATCTTCTTTTTCATATCTAAAACTCCTTTTTACTTCAATGGTATACTTATTATACTTTATCGCATTAAAGTTGTAAAGCGTTTTGACGCATTTTTTTGAATATCCGAAAAAAGGGCGATCGCGCCGCCGTCCCGATACGCAGGGAAAGGAGGGAGGGTAGATAAAAAAGCGGATGACAAAAAAATATCACAATAGGTTTTTCAAATGTCGCAACGGCGAATAATCAGATTTTTCACAAAGTTTTGAGCAATTATTTGACTGGAAAAAATCGCAATATGTGGGAAAAGTTGTTGACATTGGACACAAGATATTGTATTCTAGTTACAGTTTTTTCGATAAGGAGCGGACGATAGATGCAAGTTGTGAAAAGAGATGGCAAGTTTGCCGATTATGACAGGACCAAGATAGCCGTAGCCATAGGTAAAGCCAATGCCGACGTGGAAGAGAGCGAGCGCGCGACCGAGAAGGAGATAAAGGAGATCCTCGAATTTATCGAGCACAAGAACCGCAAGCGTATGCTCGTTGAGGACATCCAGGACATAATAGAAGAGCGCTTGATGGCATACGGGCACTACGAGCTCGCCAAAAAGTATATCATCTACCGCTTTACCCGTGCGCTCATCCGCAAGGCGAACACCACCGACGAGGCGATTTTGGGACTTATCCGCAACTCCAACAAGGATTTGATGGAGGAAAATTCCAATAAGAACGCTTTGGCGGCGTCCACTCAGCGCGACCTTATAGCGGGCGAGGTTTCCAAGGACCTCACGCGCAGAATACTCTTGCCCGAAAAGATAGCCAAGGCGCACGACGAGGGAATCTTGCACTTCCACGACGCAGACTACTTTATTCAGCCTATATTCAACTGCTGCCTGATCAATATAGGGGATATGCTGGATAACGGCACGGTCATGAACGGCAAGCTGATAGAAAGCCCCAAGAGTTTCCAGGTGGCTTGCACGATAACCACGCAGATAATCGCGGCGGTGGCGTGTTCGCAGTACGGCGGGCAATCGGTGGATATTCGCCACTTGGGTAAGTATTTAAGGCGCAGCAAGGAGAAGTTCCGCAAGCACTATGCAGAGATCTTCCCCGATATCACGCAGGAAGAGATGGAAAAGCTGCTTGCAGACAGGGT
>CALWRK010000051.1 GCA_944383935.1 uncultured Clostridia bacterium | reverse complement strand
ACATGATGAATGTTACGGCGTACAGCGCAAGCTGCACGGGTATGACGAATTTAGGTATGTAATGAGGACGTTTTGCCGCCAGCACAATGCGCAATATGCCCATTGCGATAAAGCCAATCCCGCAGATAAGACACATTACCGCGCCTACCGCCGCGCCCGTGCCGAATGAGCCGGACATGACTTCGTAGCCGCTGGCGAGGGAGAATCCTCCCAACTGCACCGCAGAAGAAATCAAAAACAGCAAGATGAGCGCGCCCCAGAAGATGGGCAATGCCGCGGGCAGCCATAATCCCAGACCGTCAACCGTCTTTGCTCCCATCTTACCCTTTACCTTGTCGGCAAAGGCGTGCAATTTTGCCATGCCTGCGGATTCGGGTTTGGCGGGAGCTACTTCTGCCGCAGGAGCAGCCTCTTGCGTTACAGCTTCTGCCACGGGAGCAGCTTCTTGCGTTACAGCCTCTGCCGCCGCTTCGGGAGCGGATTCTTCGGATATGACTTCTTCTGCCGCAGGCGCAGCCTCCGCAACTTCCGCAGACGTTTCTTCCGCCGTCAAAGGCTCCGCAGCCTCTTCCTCGGCAGTTTCTTCAACTGCGGGAATTTTTTCAACGCTTTCTTCCCCGGTTTCTTCGGGAAGCTCTTGCGCTATAACTTCTTCCGCAACCGACGATCGCTCCTCTTCCGGCGCTGCCGCTTCCGCCGTAACCGCCGCTTCCTCGGGAACTTCCGCCGTAACGGAAGGTTCTTCCGCCGCGGGCACTACCGGCTGCACGGGCTGTTCGGGTGCTTCTTGCGTCAGTTTTGCACCGCACTTGTTACAAAAGCGCATACGAGCCTTCACCTGCGCTCCGCATACGGGACAAGTGAGGGGAGTTCCGCACTCGGGACATACCTGCCCTTCGGTAACGTCGTTGCCACAATGTGAACATTTCATGGTGTTACCCCCTAAAATATTACTATAAAAATATTATAACAACTTCTGCGCAATTAGTCAATATTTGCGGAAATATTTTTTAAGTTGCGAAAAATTTGATATTTCGCGAGCGTTAAGAATTTTTCTCTGCCGCCGCCTCTCCTTTTTCGGTTTTTTGGGCAGAAAAAAGCCCTGCGGATACGCAAGGCTTTGTCTGAAAAATATTCCGATTTCTCACATGAAGTGATACGCCACCCAGTTCGCGATGTTTATGGGGATAAGCCTTATCTTCATGCGGAAGAGGAAGTCCGCGAACCTGCTCTGCTTGGGTTTGATGCCCGCTATGGAGGTGACGGAGATTATCTGCTTTGCCTGCTCTGCGTCCATGCCGTCGGGAAGAGGCAGCGTAACCGTCTTTTCCTCTCCCGCCACAAGGTCGAAATAATTGTCCGAGAAGGGCTGCGCCACGCCTTTTGCAAACAATTTGACATATCTGGCGTACTTTTCCGCCCTGACCTTTATACTCGCCACGCCCGCATTTACGCTTATGTCCAGCGCGAGCGATGGATCGGGAAGGGCGAGTTTTTTCTCCGCCTTGAAAAGCACGGTGCGGGTGCATACGACTTTCTCATCCGCTCCTTTGAGGGAGTATTGCAGTACGCAGTTGTGCCTGTAATGCCTTAGCCTGCCCTTTATGTCGGGCGAACATACCTTGCGCGCCGACGCCGCGGGACAGTCCGCCACCGCCCTGCCGCTAGCTAACTTTTTGCCGTGGAAGGTGTAAAGCGTGTATTCTATATTCCCCTTAAAGGGCTTATCTTTGTCGTTTATTATGTGTAACTCCACGCCGTTCTTGCTCTCGCACGCGCTCGCCGTGAGCGGAGCGTTGAAATGCCGCGCCGTGTATTGCAGCGCCTTATATCCGCCGTAATAGTCTATGGACGACCAGGAAAGCACCGGCCAGCAGTCGTTTAGCTGCCAATACATACTGCCGTTGCATCTGCCGCGATTGCGCCGCCAATGCTCGGTGGCGTCGCGCACGCATTCCGATTGCACTATCTGGGACAGATATACCGTGTCTTCGAATTTTTCGGGCAGACGGAAGCGGGTGGACGTGTAATAGGCTATCTTCCCGTTTCCGCTGGGACACTTCTGGTGCGCCTGCATGACGGGAGAGGTCAAATCCAACTGATCTTCCGGGCAAAAAGAACGGATGGTGTTCATATCGGGCATGGATTCCAAGCCGAACTCCGAACAGAAGCGAGAGAAGCGTTTGCGGTAGTAGGTGAGCGGCTGTAATCCGTGCCATACCGTCCACATATGCACGTCGCCGTGCTCGTCCGAAGCCACACCGTCCATATATCCCTTGCCTACGGGAGAACCGGGGATAAAGGGAGTTACGTCATCCCATTTTTTCAAGTTTTCGGGCAGGATATGCCAGAAGAATTTCTCAGTCCACTCGCGCAATTTCGTGTAAGGCAGCCAGCCCGCGCTCATGGTTTCTATCTCGTTATTGCCGCACCACAGCGCCAAACAGGGGCGGTTCCTCAATCGCTTGACGTTGTACTCCGCCTCTTTGAGCACATTTTCCCTGAACTGCTCGTTGTAGAAGGGATAGGGATTGCACGCAAACATAAAGTCCTGCCATACCAGTATGCCTTCCCTGTCGCAGATATCGTAAAACTCGTCCGTTTCATATCTGCCGCCGCCCCAGACGCGCACCATATTCATGTTCGCGCGCTTGACCGCGCCCAAAAGACGCTCGTATACGGAAGTATCCACGCGCGTGAGCAGGGCGTCGGGAGGGATGTAGTTAGATCCCTTTATAAATAGCGGTACGCCGTTCAATATAAAGCGGAAATTCGTGCCGTATTTATCCGCGCTCCTATCCAGCTGTATAGTACGCAGCCCTATGCGGCGCTCCTTTACCTGCTCTTCCTCCCCTTGAATAAGCGTTACGCGCACCGTGTAGAGCGGCTGTCTGTCGCATATGTCGTGCGACCACCAAAGCTCGGGGTTTTTTACGGTGAAGTCCGCGTCAAATGCCTCTCCCGTTATCTCTATCTCCTTTCTTCCCAGCAATTCCCCCTGCGGCGACAAGAGGACTATTTCCGCCCGTGCACCCGCCTTAGGAGAGTATTTTATCCTAACTTCCGCATGAATATCCGCCTCTTTTTCCTCCATGCGATGCGTCTGTTTGACAAATACGTCCTCTATCATCGCGCCGTCCCATGCGATAAGCCGAATATCCGAAGCTATGCCTACGGTGGGGATAAACGGACCCCAGTCCCAACCGAAATGACAGCCCGGCTTGCGAATGTGCGGAATGCCGTTCATCCCGTTGCAGTTACGGGGCATAACGTCTTCCCTTTGCTTTTCGCGCAAATATTCAGCCGGCGAGCGGAAATATATCTCCAATAAGCTATCCTCCCCTATCCTGCCCGTGACGTCCGCTTCAAAGGGGAGAAAATAGTTGTCGTGCGAGCCTATCTTGTCCCCGTCCAGCGTAACTTCCGCCAGCGTGTCCAAGCATTCGCAGCGCAAAATTATGTGCTCTTTCCCCTTCATCTCCTCGGGCAGACTCAGCTTGCGGGAGTAGATAAAATCCTTATCCGCCACCCATTCCGTCTTACTTTCGTTGTCCTCCTTGTACGGATCGGGTATCTGCCCAAGGGCAAGCAGGTCTTCATACTGGCTGCCCGGTACGCGAGCGGGAAAATACTCCCCGCCCTTTTGCCTGAATTGCCATTTGTCGTTTATATCTATAATAACCATACGATTTAATTATAGCAGATGCCTTCAATTCTTTCAATGGGTGTTAAGCGGAAATTTATATGTCCGCCATTATTTTTTCATATTGCCCACCAACTGCGGCTTGAGAGCAACTTGCCGATAATATTTCCTCTATCCTTAAACCGCCTCGGTATGTGAGATAATGGCACTTTAGTCATATGCGCTTATTATAAGACGTCGCAAAGTAGTAGCAAAATGCCACGATGCGGCGGCTTGCGGAAAGTTGCCGGAAAGACTGCGTTAAAAACGCACTTTCAGCCAAACGGCGCGGGCAAAAGAAAAAAGCGGATCCGAAGATCCGCCTTTTTTGTTTGTTTAGTCGTTACCTGCCGTTATGCAACAGTGTAGGTGCTGTTAACCTGGATAGTTCCGAGGCTGATGCTTGCGGCACCACCGATTACATCAACTATGCTCTCGCCAATACCTTCGAGATCAACTCCTGCATCCGTAAGCAATCCCGTAATAATTTCAACTAAATCCTCCACATTGGTTTCCGTGAGATTGATGCTGACGCCCGTGATCCTTGTATCCAAGCGGCTGAAATAACCATCAGTAACGGTGCCGGTTACACTCATCGTCCCATCAGTTACGAGCGTTTCCAGCAAGCTGGGCACCAAGTTTCTCAGATCGGGAATCAACGCATCGAGAATCCTACCCAGCGGAATATCGATATCACCTACAGGAATTTCTATAAAATCTTCTCCCGTCTCTCCGACAAGCATAAATTCAATCACTTCCCTACCATCGTCATTAATTTGATTCCAAACATTCATAAGGAAGTTCAGATTGTCGAGCGCGGAAACTTTATTTTGATAAGTGGTGCCGTCAAAGGTCGCGTTAGTGGTATCGGAGAAGTCGAGCATGGTCTGATTGACCAGCAAGCCCTCGATTATGCTCACGAGATCGAGAGTATAGTCCTCCGGGAAAATGGAGGATAATATTCCGCCTACTGTCCCTTCCGTAACAAGGTCATTCAAACCATTCAAAGAGGTGGAAGCTTCTTTTTCATACTTCCCATCTTCATTGATATCAAACTTAATCTCCCATGCAGCGTCGGTGATGTTCTTGTCGGTCAATGCGGGGATTGCGCTCTTAAGTCCAGTTACGGACATATTGCGCACGCCTATGGTCTTATCGGTGCCGTAGTTATAGAAAGCTTCACCGGTGAACGTAAGATCATTCAGTTTTTCAAAATTCACAAAACTGCTGATAAGACTCCCAGCAATATCTTGAAGAGGACCGAGATCAACCGTGACGTCCTTTGGCTTCGCGGTAACGCCGATGGTCAAAGTGCCGCCTTCCCATTTGCGATCAAGAGTAATATCCGCTCCAGCGGAAATGGTAATATCTCCATCTGCAAGTGAAATGGTTACACCGCTAAGCGAAATTGTCGTTTTTGCCGATTTGCTGTCTATCTCCGCCCAGTTTGTTTCGGTTGCAGTCTGAGCGTTGTCTTTTGTGACTTCCACAGTCTGTTTGCAAGCGGCAAAACAAGCGACGGAAATGACGCATACCAGCAAAACCACGACTGCCAGCGTAATGCCTAATTTCTTTTTCATAGTCTTCCTCCTGAAGATTGTTTATTTAATACGGATATATTATATAACATCCGCAAAAAAGTGTCAACGATTTTTTCTATTTTACTTATCTTCCACTCCCAACATATAGTCGGTGGTGCGATTGAACAGCCTTGCCAGGTCTATCAGCGTCTGAAAATCCGGCTCTTTCAGTCCCCTCTCCCAGTTGCTGACCGATACCTGAGATACATTCATGTATTTGGCTATGTACGTCTGATTATAGCCGTTGCGAATGCGCTCCTGCCTCAGTCTCTCCGCAAATTTCATATTCCTTCCTCCTTATTTATCCTGCAAAAAGCCGTACTTTTTACCTCTCAACGTGCTCGTCCATATAGGTAGCGGTCATGTCCGCCATATGCAAAAGCATTGCCAGCGGATAGCGATAATACGCGTCGCTCATGGAGTAATCTCCCGCCTTTACTCTGTTGTCAAAGCCGCCCATATGCCAATTTATGGCGAGGGCTTCGGCGCGGGAGAGGCGCATATATCCGTTTATGATATATACCGACTTTTCCCCGTGCCCGTAAGGCAGAGAATCGGAAATGGTGTAGTACGGAACGGCTTGCCATTCGCCGTTTTTCTTCACATTGCGCATTTGAACGGAATAAAAATCCACCTTACACAAGTCGTGCAGCAGTCCGCATATGGCTATGGACTCGTCCGATATACTGCCTTCCGGGATATCCCCCGCCTTTTCATGCATACGAACGAGCTCTTCCAGTCTGCGATAAACGTTCAGGCTGTGAGAACACAACCCCCCTTCGAAATTGCTGTGAAAACGCGAGCTTGCGGGCGCCGTGAAAAAATCCGTTCCGCACAGATATTTCAGCAGTTCCCCGGCTCCTTCCCTGGTGATTTTTTGGTTATACAGCTCCAAAAAAATCTTCTTATTCTGGTCACATTGCGTATCCATACACATAAATTGTATCTCAATAAATTCAATTTGTCAATACCTTCTTTTACATATTTTCGCACCTATATAGGGAGTTTTTTGCGTTTTTTCTTTTATACGGCAATATCTTCTTTTGCAGTTTACTTTGACGGCGAGTTGTGGTAACATTATTTATATAGCGGAGGTAGATATGACTTTTTCATTCAACTTGTTTACTCTGGGCGGAGATCCCCTTTTACGCGCCTGCGCGGAAAAACATCCCGCCGCCGCGCGCGGACTTATTGATTTTGCCGCGCGCTACAACCTGCGCGGAGATATATTCAAGGCGTACATAGCCTACCTGCTCATATGCGAAGAAAATCCCTATGCCCTGCAATGCGAACGCGGACAAGCCCCGCGCAAGAGTTTGGCGGACGTAGCGCTTGCGGACGCGGGAGAACTGTTCAAAATATTCAACAACTCCTCCGTCGCTTCTCTGCTGCCCGCTTTGGCGTGTTGGAGAGGGGAAGCCGCAACGGACAAATACTTCAAAGAAGCGGGCGAAGTGATAGATTCTTTCGTAAAAAGTCTGTCCAAAGCCAAAGACGCCGTGACTTTTTTGCGCGCGTGCAAGCTGCACTACACCCTGCGCGGCGCGGGCTCGTGCGCCCTAAATCATGCGTTCAGGCTGGAGGAAAACTCAGATAAGACGGAACCGATAATCTTGGGGGAGATGAAGAAGATGTCCGACCTTATAGGTCTGGATATGCAAAAGCAGGCGCTTTTGAACAATACTCGCTCGTTCGTAGAGGGCAGAGGCGGAGTAAACGTGCTACTCTACGGCGACGGGGGCACGGGCAAGACCACCAGCGTAAAGGCGCTGCTGTATGAGTTCGCCGACAAGCGCTTGAAGATAATCGAGATATACAAGCACCAATTCAAATACTTGAACGGGCTGATAAGCCGCATAAAACACCGCGGCTATAAATATATCCTCTTTTTGGACGATTTGTCGTTTGAAGAAGGCGAGGTGGAATACAAGTATCTCAAAACGATAATAGAAGGAGGACTGGAACCTCGCCCCGACAACGTGCTGATATATGCCACCTCCAACCGCCGCCACCTCATCCAAGAGAGTTGGCGCGATAGACAGGACGACGATCTGCACGCGGGCGATACGGTGGAAGAAAAACTCTCCTTGGTAAAGAGGTTTGGGCTTACCCTCTACTACCCTTCTCCTGACCAAAAGGAATACCTGAATATAGTGCGCAATCTGGCTCAGCGGGCAAATATCCCCGTAACGCCGCAACTGGAACAACGCGCCCTCATTTGGCAACGCAGAGAGGGGGGATTGTCCGGCAGGACGGCGGAGCAATTTTTGATAAGCGAAAAAGATAAGTGAAAAATGAAAATGTCATAGTTTGAAATTTTCTAGTTTCTGGTTCATTTTCATTTTTCGCTTTGTGCCGTATCAACGCGGGAGGCAAACACTGATAGCGGCATCTTTCCGCCCGCTTTTGCACGATATAAGGTATTCAAAGTTTGTATGCGGAAAGGTTAATAGCGTACCCGCACATAGCTGTCTATGCGCAAAGAGATTTGCGGGGCAAATCTCCACGCGCCCTCTCGTCGCTTTGCGGTTTGAGGGCCACTTTTGGCGTATGAATAGCTTCTGCGAAGAGAAAAAGCCTTGCGCTCCCTTACGGTCACTTCAAGGCTTTATAATCTCGCTAGCCAAAAATATCACTTTTCGGAAGTAACGGCAGTTTGACTTAATTCATAGCTGCGAACTTCCGAAAAATCTAACGATTTTTTCAGAGTCTTTGCTTGTGCGAAGAAAACAGGTATGCTTTCC
>CALWRK010000050.1 GCA_944383935.1 uncultured Clostridia bacterium | reverse complement strand
TACATTTATGTATTTTCGCGGGGGTAAAAAGCAAGCAAACAATTCCCCGCGGCGGTGCTGGCGGAGCGTTTTTGGCAAGGGATGCCGTATTTTTGCCGAAGTAGACCGCTTATTGTCCTGTGGATCCGAATCCCCCCGCGCCGCGCGTAGTGTCGGACAGCTCGGCGACCTCCTCGAAATCCGCGTGCACATAGGGCGTGATGATTATCTGGGCTATCCTGTCGCCGTTATATATGCGCCTGTCCTCTCCGGAGTGGTTGTGAAGCGCCACTATTATCTCCCCGCGATAGTCGCTGTCTATCACGCCCACCTTGTTTGCGGGGGCGAGGCCCTGTTTCGTGCCCAAGCCGCTTCGGGCGTAGATTAGTCCCACATAGCCTTCGGGGATCTCCATGGCTATGCCCGTATGTATGAATACCGTCATCTCGGGGGCGATGAGTATCTCGTCGTCATCCGTGAGGCAAAAAAGATCTGCCGCCGCGGCGTACTCGCTGCCGTAAGAGGGCAGCTTGGCATTTTCATCTAACTTCTTTACTTTCAAAAAACAATGTTGCATATTATCCTCCTCGGCGCCGATGCGCCGCTACACATTATTTTAACATATTGTATAATATAAGTAAATACCGAAAAATCGAAAAATATATGCCGTATTCGCTTTACTTCTTTAATGTATTAAAGTATAATGTATTCAAACAATTCCGCTACGGAGGCTTTTTGTGGACAACGAAAGTTTGAAAAAACAGTTATACGAGATATTCGCCAAGGTGAGGACGCCCGAAGACGCCCGCCTTTTGCTGGATGATTTGTGTACAAACAAAGAAGTTGAACAGATGGCTCAGCGCGCGTATGCCGCCAAGCTATTTTTGGAGGGGAACACATACGCGCAGATAATAGAAAAGACGGATATATCTTCCGCCACGCTCTCACGCGTGTCGCGGTGTATAAACTACGGAGGAGGGGGTTATGCCAAGTTTGTTGAAAGGGATTGAACGCTTTTTCGAAAACGGAGGGGACGGGCAGACGCTGCCTTTAAGGCTGAGCGCGTTGTTTTCCTCCTATGGGTACAAGAAGTACCGCATGAGCAGGTTTGAAGAGTATTCTCTCTATGCGGAAAACTTCGATTTTTTGGCGGGCAGCAACGTGATAACTTTCGGCGGAGAGGGCGGAAAGTTACTTGCCTTGCGTCCGGACGTCACCTTGTCCATTGCCAAGAACACCAAAGCCACTAGAACGAGCGGGGAAAAGGTGTACTACCATGAGAGTGTGTACAGGCAGGCGCGGGGAAACCTGGGTTATGAAGAGATAGACCAGATGGGGGTGGAGAGTATAGGAGAAGTGGATCTTCTCACCATCTCCGAGCAGGTAGAACTTATTTTGAAATCGCTCAGTATGCTGTCCCGGGAGTATTCTTTGGACGTATCTCACAGCGGTTTGGTGCACGGTATGGTGTCGCAGCTGGGGCTTTCCGCTCCCGCAAAGGCGAGGGTGTACGAGTGTATAAAGAGGAAGTCCATACACGCCTTTGGGCACGTCATGGACCGAGAGGGAGTGGACGAGGTAAAGGCAGCTAAGGTGCGCAGGATGATAGAACTCTCCGGTCCCATAGACGAGGTGCTTCCCGAGTTGGGCGCGCTCATAATGGGAGAGGAGGCAGCGGCGGCATATGTGCAGCTGATGGCGCTGTCCCACGAGGCGGCGCGTATGCAGGGCGGCGACAGGCTGAGGGTGGACCTTTCCATCTTCAACCATTTGGATTACTATAACGGGGTAATTTTTAACGGGTTTATAAAGGAATATCCCAAGGCGGTGGTCGTGGGCGGGCAGTACGACAAGCTGCTGGAAAAACTGGGCAAGGACGCCCAAGCGTTGGGTTTTGCGATAAATTTGGGCGCGGCGCCTGCCATACACCGCCGTCCTGCCGACATAGTTTTGCTGTACGATGAGAGCGACAGCGTGTTCGGAGTGCTGGAACAGGCGAACAAGTTGCGCGAAAAGGGCAAGACCGTGATAGTTGCAAAGAGCGAGGAAGGCATAGCCGCGGCAAAGGCGTATATATATCGTGACGGAGAATTGGAGGAGAAGAGATAATGCTTAATATAGCGCTGCCCAAGGGAAGGCTGGGCGAAAAGGCTTATAAATTGCTGGAAGAGATAGGGTATAGGTGCGAAGAGTTCGATTCGGGAAAGCGTAAACTCATCTTCACGGACAAGAAAAACGAGGTGAGCTACTTTTGGGTAAAGCCCTCCGACGTGGCGATATATGTGGAGCGCGGAGCCGCAGACGTAGGCGTGGTGGGCAAGGATATACTGCTTGAACAAGACCCCGACGTGTATGAGCTTGAGGATTTGAAGATGGGTATCTGTCGAATGGCGGTGGCTGCCAAAAAGGACTTTGAGGACGACACGGACAAGGTGCTGCGAGTAGCCACGAAATTTGTGAATATAGCCAAACGCTATTACGAGGGTATGGGTAGACAGATAGACGTGATAAAGCTGAACGGTTCCATAGAGCTGGCGCCCATATTGGGGCTTTCCGACGTGATAGTGGACATCGTGGAAACGGGTAGCACACTCAAAGAAAATGATTTGGAAGTAAAGGACGTCATCTTTCCCGTAAGCGCGAGGTTGATCGCGGGCAAGGCGGCGTACCGCTTCAAAAACGAGGAGATAGGGCGATTACTAATGCGCGTAAGAGAGGTGCTGAATGATAAAGATTGACGTATACGACGGTTCGGGAGCGGACATATTCATCCGCCGCGTTCAGGACAATCCGGAGGTCACCGCCACGGTTGCGAATATCCTTGCGGACGTGAAAGTGCGCGGAGATGAGGCGGTGAGGGAATATACAGCCAAATTCGACGGCTGCGATATGCCTTCTTTCGAGGTGAGTGCGAAAGAATGGGAAGAGGGCGCGGCACAGTGCGACAGGCAGCTGTATAAGGTAATGGAGGAGGCGGCTGCAAATATAGCCGATTTTCATATCCGTCAAATCCCGCAGGGCTTCGAGGTGGAAAAAGAGGACGGCATTATATTGGGTCAGAAGGTCAGCCCTTTGGAGCGCGTGGGCATATATGTCCCGGGCGGCACGGCGGCTTATCCCTCCACAGTGCTCATGAATGCCGTGCCCGCCAAGATAGCGGGAGTAAAGGAGATAATAATGGTCACACCCGCAAAGAAAGGCGGTATAAAACCGGAGATACTTGCGGCTGCCGAGATAGCGGGCGTAACTGCCATATTCAAGGTGGGCGGAGCGCAGGCGATAGGCGCTTTGGCGTACGGCACAAAGAGCATTCCGCGGGTGGATAAGATAACGGGTCCGGGCAACATATATGTGGCAACGGCGAAAAAGCTGGTATTCGGACTTACGGATATAGATATGATAGCCGGACCCAGTGAGATACTCGTGCTGGCGGACGGTACGGCGAGCGCGGCGCGCGTGGCGGCGGATATGCTCTCACAGGCGGAACACGACGTATTGGCGTCCGCGGTGCTGGTTACTTCCTGCGCCCGCCTTGCGGAAGAGACCGCCGCGGAGTTGGAAAGGCAGATACCGCTGCTCTTGCGCGCGGACATAGCGCGCAAGTCCATAGAAGGACAGGGCAGGATAATCTTGGTGGACGATATCTCTCAGGCGGCGGATATAGCCAATGCCTTGGCGCCCGAGCATTTGGAAGTGTATACTGCGGAGCCTTTCAAATTGCTCCCCCTGCTGAAAAACGCCGGTTCGATATTCTTGGGCGGATATACTCCCGAGCCGGTGGGGGATTATTTCGCAGGGCCCAACCACACGCTGCCCACGTCCGGTACCGCCCGCTTTTCCTCCCCTCTTTCGGGAGCGGATTTCGTAAAGCGCTCTTCTTATATTTACTATACGAAAGAAGCGCTTAAAAAGTCGGGGGAAAAGATAATGGCTTTTGCCATGTCGGAGGGATTGCAGGCGCACGCAAACGCCATAAAGGTGAGGCTATGAGCAGATTTTCTTCTTCCCGTCTTGCGTTTCTTAAGCCCTATACTCCGGGCGAACAGCCGCAGGACAAAAAGTATATAAAACTCAATACCAACGAGGCTTTTTTCAACCCCTGCCCCGCGGTTTTCGACGCGGTGGGGGAGATAGCGGGAAAGCTGAGGCTGTATAACGACCCTTGCGCGACCCGTCTTGTGAGGGCGATAGCGGACAAGTTGGGAGTATTGCCGGAAAACGTGGTAACCACAAATGGTTCGGATGAAGCGCTCGCCTTTGCTTTCATGGCATTTTGCGACGAAAAGACGGGAGTGCGCTTTCCCGACGTCACCTACGGCTTTTATCCCGTGTTTGCCGCCGTATTCGGAGTAAAGGCGAATATAATACCGCTGGACGAGCAATTCAATGTGAGGTCGCAAGACTATATGCACGCAAAAGAAACGGTGGTTTTGGCAAATCCCAACGCTCAAACGGGCATAGAACTCGGCAGGCGGCAGCTGGAAGAGATAATCGCGTCCAACCCGGACAACGTGGTCATAGTGGACGAAGCGTATGTGGACTTTGGCGCGCACAGCTGTGTGCCGCTCATAGATAAATACGACAATCTGCTCGTGGTGCGCACGATGAGCAAGTCGGGGGCGTTGGCGGGGGCCAGAGTGGGCTGGTGCGTGGGTAGCAAACAGCTCATAGACGACATAAACACGGTGAAATATTCCTTCAATCCCTACAACGTGGGCACGATGGCTCAGGCGGTGGGAGAGGCGGCGGCGCGTGACGGAGAGTACTACGCGCAGGCGGCGGCACAGGTAATGGAAAACCGCGACAGACTGCAAAAGGGTCTGCGTGAGCTGGGCATGAGCTTCTTGCCCTCAAAAGCCAACTTCGTATTGGCAAAAAAGCAAGGCAGGGATGGAAAAAGTTTGTATTCGGCGCTTAAAGAAAAGGGAGTGCTGGTCAGACATTTCGGAGGCAGAATAGCCGATTATATCAGAATAAGCATAGGCAGCAAAGAGGAGATAGACTTCCTGCTTTGCCGCTTAAAGGAGATATTGCAATGAGAAAAGCCAAGATAGAGAGAAAGACCGCGGAAACGAGCGTGAGCGCCGCACTTGATTTGGACGGAAAGGGGGCGGGGGAGATATTCACCGGCATAGGCTTTTTCGACCACATGATGCAGCTCTTCCTCAATCACAGCCGCTATGACCTTATCTTGAAAGTAAACGGGGATACGCAAGTGGACTTCCACCATAGTGTGGAAGACGCCGGTATCGTGCTGGGTAAGGCGTTTAAGCAGGCGCTCGGGGACAAGGGCGGTATAGCGCGCTATGCGGATATATTCCTGCCCATGGACGAAACGCTCATGCTCTGCGCCGTGGATATAAGCGGCAGGGCGTATCTCAACTACGACGTGGTGACGTATACGGATAAAGTGGGGGATTTCGACTGCCAGCTTGTGAAGGAGTTTTTACTCGCCTTCGTGCGCGCCGCGGAGATAACCGTGCACTTTAAGATGTTCGCAGGGGAAAATTCCCACCACATTTTGGAGGCGGTATTCAAGGCTTTTGCCCGCGCGCTGCGCAAAGCCACCGATATAGATAAGAGGCTGAACGGAGCCGTTCCGTCCAGCAAGGGGGCATTGTGATAGGTATAGTGGATTACGGAGTGGGAAATTTGTTCTCACTCAAAAGTTCTCTCAAATTTTTGGGGCTTGAATATGTCGTAAGCGGAGCGGAGGAGGTGCTGGGAAGCTGCGACAGGATAATCCTGCCCGGTGTGGGCGCCTTTGGCGACGCGAGGGGTATTTTGAAAGAGCGCGGTTTGGATAAATTCTTAAAAGAAGAGGCGGCGTCGGGCAAACCGCTCCTCGGCATATGCCTGGGTATGCAACTGCTTTTACAGGGCAGCGAGGAATTCGGATCTCACGAAGGGCTGGGACTGATAAATGGCAGGGCGTGCCCGCTGAAAGGGGACATAGACCCCGCCCTCAAAGTGCCGCATATGGGCTGGAACAGCCTGCACTTTCTCAGAAAAGATCCACTCTTCAAATACAGCCGCGAGGGGGATTGGGTGTATTTTGTCCATTCCTTCTACGGCAAGGGCTGCGGAGAGGATACGCTGGCGACGGCGGACTATTCGGTGCCCGTAACCGCGGCGGTGGGCAGAGGCAAGGTGCTGGGTACGCAATTCCACCCGGAGAAGAGCGGAAGCGCGGGCTTGAAGATATTGCGCGCTTTTTCGGAGGTGTGACGTGAAGATATATCCGGCAATAGACATCTTGGGAGGAAAGGTGGTACGCCTGACGCGCGGAGATTATTCAACCGCCAAGCAGTATTCCTCAGATCCCCTGCAAGTGGCGCGGAAGATGGGCGACGACGGCGCGGAATATCTGCACGTCGTGGATCTGGACGGCGCCCGTCGCGGCGACACCTGCAACTGCGCGATAATAGAAAAAATCACTTCGCAAACCTCGCTCAAAGTGGAGGTGGGAGGGGGAATACGCAGTCTGCAAACGGTGGAAACCTATCTCTCTGCCGGTGCGGACAGGGTAATACTTGGCACCGCTGCGGTGAAGAATTTTCCCCTTGCCGTGCAGGCGAGCAAACTCTTCCCCGGCAGGATAGCCGTGGGAGTGGATACCAAGGACGGTATGGTGGCAGTGCAGGGCTGGGAGGAAGTGTCCGCAATCTCCGGTGAAGAATTTTGCAAAAAACTCGTAGGGGCGGGCATATGCGACGTCATCTATACGGACGTTGCCCGTGACGGCAATATGGCGGGGACGAATTTGGAGATATACCGCAAACTCACGGGTATCCCCGGACTGCGAGTGACGGCGTCCGGCGGAGTGAGCAGTATGCAAGAGTTGCGCATTCTGCGCGATATGGGCGTGGACGCGGTAATTCTGGGTAAGGCCCTCTACGAGGGATTACTCGATTTAAGACGTGTTACGGAGGAATTTTAATGCTGGCAAAGAGGATAATTCCCTGTTTGGACGTGCGCGCCGGACGCGTGGTAAAGGGCGTGAATTTTCAAGGCGTGAAAGACGTGACCGACCCCGTCGCCTTGGCAAAAAGATATAACGACGAGGGGGCGGACGAGCTGGTGTTTTACGACATCACCGCCTCTCACGAGGAGCGTAAACTCTTTACCGACGTCCTGGAAGAGGTGGCGGGCAAGATATTCATCCCGCTCACCGTGGGCGGAGGCATACGCACGCTTGACGACTTCGCTCGAGTGCTGGGGTGCGGCGCGGACAAAGTGAGTGTAAATTCGGGCGCAATCGCAGATTTTTCACTCATAGGGCGGGCGGCAAATAAGTATGGCAGTCAATGCGTGGTCCTTTCCATGGACGTGAAGAGGGTGGACGGCAAGTTCACGCTCTTTGCCAAAGGGGGAAGGGAGAACACGGGCATAGACGCCATGGAATGGGCGCGGCGCGGCGTGGGCGACGGCGCCGGGGAGATAGTGCTCAACTCTATAGATACAGACGGGGTAAAGAGGGGATTCGATTTGGAAATGCTGCAAGAGTTGTGTTCCGTTGCGGACGTACCCGTCATAGCTTCGGGCGGCGCGGGCAGCGCGGAGGACTTCGTCACGCTGTTCAAATCCGTGCCCGGCGCGGATGCGGGACTTGCGGCGTCCATCTTCCATTTTGAAGAGGTAAATATAAAAAACTTAAAGGAAATGCTCAAAAAAAGCGGCATTCCCGTGCGTATATAAGGAGATAGATATGGTAAACATAGACAGTTTGAAATTCGATGAAAGGGGGCTTATCCCCGCCGTGGTGCAGGACTATTATACCAAAAAAGTACTCACCGTGGCATACATGAACCGCGAAAGTCTGGAAATTTCCGTAAAAGAGGGCAAGACGTGCTTTTTCTCCCGTTCCCGCCAAAAGCTGTGGCGCAAAGGGGAAACCAGCGGCAATGTCCAGCACATTGTTTCCATAATCGCCGACTGCGATTTGGACGCGCTCACCGTGGAGGTGATCAAGGAGGGTCCGGCGTGCCATTTGGGCACGGATTCCTGTTTTGAAAACGCCGTATGGATAAATCCCGAATACAAGCCCTTCTCCCTACCCGCGCTCTACGATTTGATAAAGGGCAGAAAGGATAATCCCAAGGAAGGCTCTTACACCACCTACCTCTTTCAAAAGGGCATAGACAAAATTCTCAAAAAGGTGGGCGAAGAGTGCACGGAAGTCATAATCGGCGCCAAAAACAGCAAGGAAGAGGCGATATTCGAAATTGCAGACCTCACCTATCATGTGATCGTGCTCATGGCGCAACAGGGCATCACCTTGGAAAACGTCTTGGACGAACTGGCAAAACGTCATGTCGTGGACGTAAAGGTGAAGCAGGAGAAGATGAAATAGAATGATTTTTTCAGCAGCGTGACG
>CALWRK010000049.1 GCA_944383935.1 uncultured Clostridia bacterium | reverse complement strand
CCGCATGGCGTGACTAAAAAAGAGGCGGGAGAGGGCGACCATGAAAAAGCGGAGAGGCTATTCTCCGCTTTTGCTCTTCAAGCAGGCCTGCGAAAGGGCGGCAATCCCGTCGCATTAAAGGCGGGACAGGATATGTTCGGCGTACAGCCGCCCCACGTTTATGCCCGTGACCCCCTCTATACCCTCAAAAAAGGCGTTGGAATTTACTTCGCACAGATAGAATTTGTCCTTTCCGAACAGTATGTCCGCCCCGCAATAGTCCAAGCCGAGCAGGGCAGCGGCTCTTTCCGCCAAACGGCGCGCTTCTTCCGGCAGGTCTATCTTCACGCCTCTCCCGCCCGCGGCTATATTTGAGCGGAAATCTTTATCGGAGCGCCTCTCCATGGCGGCTACGGCTTTGCCGCCTATGACTATAACGCGTATATCTTTGCCCGCGCTTTCGGCGACATATTGCTGGAAGAGGTGGGGCGTCGTCTTTAAGTTCTCCGCCGCGGCGACAAGCTCGCCGAAATTATCCGCCTTATACACTCCCGCACCCATAGAACCGAAACTGTTCTTTACAATCAGCGGATAGCCCAGCTCTTTCTCCGCCACGCGCATGGCGTCGAGGTCTGTTTTTGCGTTTTGGTCGTAACACAGCAGTCCCGGCAGCGTTTTCGGCATGGGAATCCCCGCTCCGGCAAGGGCTATCTGCGTGGTCATCTTGTCGTCGCATAGCTCTATGGCGCGCGCGCCGTTAAACAGCTTCACGCCCGCCGTTTCCAGCATATATGACACATATTTGTCCTTATCCAAGTATACGCAAAAAGAAAAATCGCCAAGGCGGGAGTCTATCTCGCCGCCGCTGTTTATGCGGGCGAAAAAGCGGTTGTTGCGCGCTATCTCCACGTTCGTGCCCAGGCGCGCGAACTCCTCTTTCAGCCTCAAGCTCTGCCTCCGCGCCGGAGGAATGTCAGAGTATGCGTTTAATAAAATAATTCCTTTCATAATCCTGCCACGGATATTTTATACCAAGCGGAAAAATTTTTCAAGGCATTCACCCGCCGCTTGCGATTTTCATAATATGGAACATATGCTGTGCGTGGTTAAGAACACCTCCCTGAATGCGTTTATGCTGGGATATCTGCCCGCCGTGGGGCGCGGAGATACTCTCATCTTTGACGCCGGCTGCGTAAAGAGTGTGGATATGAACGCGGAACTGCGCGGCGAAAGCGACTTCTTCGCCCGCCTTATCGCCCTCTCCCGCGACAAAGAATGCGCCGTCTTGCTGCACTCCGTATTCTACGCCGCGGGCGGAGTGTTCAACAGCGTGGCGGTGTTCGACAAGGGGGAAGTGTGCGGCGTGTCCGACGAGATAAATCCGCGCTCCGCGTGCAATCCCGGCTCCGCGCTACGCTGTTACAATACATCCATGGGCAGGCTGGGAGTGCTCATCGGAGAAGATTTGCTCTATCCCGAACTGTGGGCTAGGCTGGCGATATGCGCTCCCTCCGTCGTGTTCTGCTTCAACAGGACGTATCGAGCGGGACTCTCTTCTTCGCTCGCCGCCCTCTGCGACTGCACCGTATGCGCCGTATCCCCCGAACGCGCCGGCTGTTATGCCGATTCGGGAGCGCTCTTAAAAAGCGGCTATGAAGACATCTCCTTTCTCCCGCTTCCGCAGGGGAGAAGGCAGGCGCGCGTGCTCACGAAAAAGGTCAGAACGAGCATCGAAGGGTGAAAAAGCCGTCCTCTTCCTCTGTTTACCGTTATTTAACAAACATTTAACGATTTTGTTACGGCGGCGTTACGGGCTGTTTACCGGGGCGGATTATGATATAGACACAAAGGCGAAAAGAGAGAAAAAAATGAAAGTAACGGTCATTTGCGATATACCTCTTTCAAGGAAGAACGGCACGGCGGTAGCCGCGCTCAATTTGATAGAATCGTTAAAGGAAAAGGGGCACACGGTAAAGGTGGTATGTCCCGACATGAGCAAGATGGGACAGGAGGGCTACTATATCGCCGAGCGCCGCAACTTCGGACCGTTCAACGGCTATGTGGCGGAGAACGACGTGGCGCTGGCAAAGCCGGACGACAAGATATTATATGCCGCCATAGACGGGGCGGACATCATACACTGCATCATGCCCTTTGCACTCTCACGCAGGGCTGTGGAGATAGCGCGCGGGCTGGGAATACCCGTATCCGCGGGCTTCCACTGTCAGGCGGAGAATGTGACCAACCATATGGGGCTGATGAACAGCAAGGCGATGAACAAGGCCGTCTATCGCAGGTTTTATCGCGTGCTTTACAGCAAGTGCGACTGCGTGCACTATCCCACGGTTTTCATAAAGAACGAGTTTGAAAACAGCGTAAAGGCGGCAACTCACGGCTACGTCATCTCCAACGGCGTGGACGAAGCCTTTTTCAACGGCTCGCGCAAGGGGAGAGATGACGGGAAATTCGCCATTCTCTGCACGGGCAGATACTCGCACGAAAAGGCGCAGGGAGTGCTGATAGACGCGGTGAAAAAGAGTAAGCACGAAAAGGACATTCAGCTCATCTTCGCGGGCAGCGGTCCCATGCTGGACAGCTTGCAAAAGAGGGCGGAGGGCTTGACCAATCCTCCCATATTCAAGTTTTTCACGCGTGAAGAGTTGGTGGATACCATATATTCCGCCGACTTGTATGTGCATACGGCAAAGGTGGAGATAGAAGCCATCTCCTGCCTGGAAGCTATCTGCGGCGGGCTGGTGCCGATAATAGCGGATTCGGACAAGAGCGCGACGCGCGCATTCGCAATGGGCAGTCACAATCTGTTCACTCCGGACGATGAGAACGATCTGGCGGAGAAGATAGACTATTTTATGGACAACCCCTACGAAAAGGAGAAGTGCGCCATGCTGTATAAGGGCTTTGCGCGCACCCTCTCAAAGAGTCGTTGCATGGACGAGATGGAGAATATGTTGCAAACCACAATCGCGGAGAAAAAGCGCGTACTCTACGGCATACCCGTCACTCAGCAGGCGCAGCGCGCGGCGGTCTTGGGCGTGAAGAACTGATGTATATCCGTTGCAAAAGGGGAATACTTATATTCAACAAGAAGCGGCGCTTTGCGCACGGGAGGAATACTTATGGAACAGGTTATGAAGATGAATCAAAAGCAGCCGGGAGGCGGCAGGGCGGTGCTGGTGTCGCCGATACTCATGCTGTACTATCTGTTTTCGGGCACCTGTATGGCGATGGGCTGGCTTATGGCGCTGGGAATAGCCATATCCGTCATAGCCGAGGTGCTGGCGGGCGGAACCATGATGGTCATGGCGTTTTTGCTGAACAGACAGGCGGGCTTTATGGTGGGGCTGTTTTTGTTCGGTCTTGCCATGTGGTTGATAGTCGCGCCCACGATTATGCTCACCAGAGAGGTGTTTACGGGCATGAAATGGATATCCAAATACTATGTGGACAAGAGCAGGGCGGTGCAGAACAGACTGCTCGGCAAAGGCGTTTTTAAGGAGGCGAAAAAATATGAATAGAAATGTAAAGCTGGCGGGAAACGAATACGCCATGCGCGAAGTGTGCGAAGAGGAAAGAAAACTCACGGAAGACAGTTTTTCCGACTTCGGCTGGGAGTGCGTGAGGCAGGAGAGCCTGGGAAGCGGCAAAACCGCCCTCTACTTCCGCCGCGAGAGAGAGGAGAATAAAAAGCTCAACGGCTTGCAAAAGGAGTGCGAAAAACTCATCCGCGACGTGGAAAGGGCGAGGAAAAAGCCCGCGGCGGCGTTGTCGCTCGTCACCCTTGTCAGCGGGATAGCGGCGGCATATATGCTCATCGCGGGTATAGTCGCGGCGCTGTTGGGCGCGTATGCGGCGGCGGGCGGTTTTGCCGCGGCGGGACTAATTCTGCTTTTGCTAACTACGATTTTGACGGTAAGCGCTCCTAGGGTGGGCGTGAAAGCGGAAGCGCAGATCTGCTCCCTCACCAAGGAGGTGGATATGCTGCGTCAAAAGGCGAAAGATATCCGTAAATAAGATCCGTTGTATATATAAGTTTGCGGCAGGCTATGCCCGCCGCAAACTTTTTTTTATGTAATGTTGCATAAAACGTGTGCGTGTGTTATTATAATACTGTAAATTCCCGCCCGCACAGGGCATAAAAGGAGAGATCATATGACCACATTGATGCAGCAGGAGATATTCTCCGAACCCCAAATGATAAAACGCACGATAGCAGCCTGCCGTCCCGTGGCGGCGCAGATAGCCAAAGCGGTTAAGGACAAGGGCATTGTGAAATTCGTCACGCTTGCGCGCGGCACTTCGGACAACGCCGCCACCGTGTTTTCCTTCCTCTGCCCCCTGGTTACGGGCATTCAGGTGGGAAAATTCCACCCCTCCCTCTACACCGTGTACAACACTAAGGTGGACATGAAAGATACCTGCATGATAATAGTATCCCAGTCGGGGATGTCCAAGGATACGATAGACGTGTTCAACAAGGCAAAGGCGGCGGGAGCTATGACCGTGGCGGTTACGAATAACGTTGAAAGTCCCGTGGCAGAGCAGGCGGACTTCCACCTGTTTATGGACGTGGAGGATGAAAAATCCGTAGCCGCGACCAAGACGTATATAGGCGAGCTCACCGCGCTGGCGCTTTTGGCGGACGCGCTGGGCGGCAATATCGGCGCGGAGATAGACGAATATCCCGAAAAGATAGCGGGAATTTTGGAAAAGTTCGACGAGATAGCCGCTGCCGCAAAGGGCATTTACAGGGAAAAGAGCAACATCATTCTCACGCGCGGCACCATGTTGGGTACGGGCGATGAGTGCGCCTTGAAGCTGACGGAGTGCTGCTATATGTTCAACCGCGCCTTCTCCACCGCCAACTTTATGCACGGGCCTTTCTCTTTGATAGACGAAACGGCAAACGTCATTTTGCTGGCGCCTTCCGGCGTGTTCGAAGAAGAGTACAAGGGCCTTGCCGCGCGCATAAAGAGTTTGGGCGGCAAGCTGACCGTGTTCAGCGACATTCCCGAAGTTTTGAAAGTTGCGGATAACAAGGTGGTCATGCCCAAGGCGAGCGATGTGACCGCGCCCGTACTCTATGGCGTGGCGGTATCTCTGCTTGCGCTTAACGTGGGTCTTGCAAAGGGCTTGAAGGTGGATACTCCCCGAAACCTGAACAAGGTCACCGTCACTTTGTAATATGGAAATAGCCGTACTCGACAGGCATACGCTTACCATGAACGGCGATGTGGACTTTTCCCCCTTGGAAAGGCTGGGAAGGGTGCGCTATCCCCGCGTCAAGAGCGAAGAGGATATCATCGATCAAGCCTGCGGCTGCGGCGCGATATTGTGCAATAAAATACTCATCACGCGCAAGGTACTGGCGGCGCTTCCGGAGGTGAAATATGTGGGTATATTCGCCACCGGATACAACAACGTGGACTTGGCGGCGGCGCGCGAGCTGGGCGTTACCGTCACCAACGTCCCCGGCTATTCGGGAGCGGCGGTGGCACAGCACGTCATGGCGCTCATTCTCCATTTCTACTCGCGCATAGGCAAATATGACGCCGCCGTGCGCGCGGGAGAGTGGCAGGCGCAGGAGAATTTCAGCTATTTCCCCTATCCCGCTTACGAAGTTTCCGGCAAGGTGCTGGGCGTGTTCGGGTATGGGGACATAGGCAGAAAAGTGGCAAGGGCTGCGGATGGGCTGGGAATGCGGGTGATAGTGCATACGCGCACCGCGCCCAAGGACTGCCCCTATCCTCTCGTGGGGGAAGAGGAGCTGTTTTCTTCCGCAGACATAGTCACGCTGCACTGTCCGCTCACTCCTCAGACTCAGGGGCTTATGGACGAGGGCAGGCTCGCGCTTATGAAGAAGGGCGCCTTGCTCATAAACACCGCCCGAGGGGGACTTGTGGACGAGGACGCGCTTTATTCGGCGGTCAAGGAAAAGAGGATATGCGCCGCGCTGGACGTGCTTTCGGAAGAGCCGCCCCGCGAAAATAAATTGATAGGTCTAAACGGCTGCGTGATAACTCCGCACATAGCGTGGGCGCCCGCGCAGACCAGAAACAGGCTGGTGAATATCGTGGCGGAAAATCTCGCCGCTTTTATGCGCGGAAAGCCGATAAATACCGTAGGATAGGAGAGGAGATATGACCTTTTTCAAGAAAATAGCACACCAACCCAAAAGGCAGCTGCTGCTTTCTCTGGCGGCGGAAGCGCTTGCCGTAGTCGCTTTCGGACTGTTCTTTGCAAAGGGCGTTACGGACGCGGGCGGCGACGGGCTGGAATCGTTCAAGATAACCTTTTTCGTCATGTCCCGCTCGTTCTATTTGAACGTGCCGCTGTTTATCGGATTTATCTTTCCCATGTTCATTTTGCTGTTCACGTTTATCCCCAACAAGAACTCCAAGGTATATCTCGTTCCCGCTTTCATCTTGCTGGCGTGCGGCGTGATGGTGGCGTGCACATATCCGTGCTATCTTTTGCCCTTTACGGAGGAGTATGCGGAAATGGTGGACAAGAGCGGCGTGCATATCTCCGCGGAAGCAGCCGTTGCCGCCGCATTTATAATCCTTGCCGCGCTGCTTACGGCGGTAAAGGCGTTCTCCCCCGCGCCCGCGTATTCTTCCCCCGCGGCAGATAAGGAAGTAAAAGAGAGCCAAACGCAGCTTGAAGAGGACGCACAGCTTGAAGAGGACGCACAGCTTGAAGAGGACGTGCGCGCGGGAGAGAAGGAGGACGGCGAAAGGGCGGAAGCGGAGGAAGAGCTTTTACAAGACATACGGGAAGAAATCCATTCAAAAGACGGAGAATAATATGAAAATAGCAAAAGATATATCGCAGATAATAGGGGGCACTCCGCTGGTGGAGCTGGCCCGTCTTTCGAGCGCGCTGGGCGTGGAAACGCCGCTCATAGCCAAGGTGGAGAGCATGAATCCTGCCGGCAGTATCAAGGATAGGACGGCGCTTTCCATGCTCAACGACGCCGAGGCGCGCGGGATATTGCGCGCGGGCGGCACGGTTATAGAGCCGACCTCCGGCAATACCGGCATAGGGCTTGCCGCGCTGTGTGCGGTGAGGGGATATAAGCTCATACTCACCATGCCCGAAACCATGAGCGAAGAGCGCAGAAAGCTGTTAAAGGCGCTGGGCGCGGAGTTGGTGCTCACTCCCGGAGCGGAGGGAATGTCCGGAGCCACGCGCAGGGCGGCGGAGATTCATGCCGCAACGCCCGGGTCCATTATAGCCGGTCAGTTTGAAAACCCCGCCAATCCCAGGGCGCACAAATCCACCGCCGACGAGATCTGGCGCGATACCGACGGACGGGTGGACGCGGTGGTATGCAGCGTGGGTACGGGCGGCACGGTCACGGGACTTTCCGAATATCTGCGCGAATACAATAAGGATATAGCGGTAATCGCGGTGGAGCCTGCTTCCTCTCCCGTCCTTTCCGGAGGAAAGGCGGGCGCACACAAGATTCAGGGTATAGGCGCCGGTTTTGTGCCTAAAGTGCTGAACACCTCCGCTTACGACAAGGTGATGACCGTCACAAATGAAGAGGCGTTTGATACCGCCGATTTGCTTGCAAAAAAGGAGGGTCTGCTCGCGGGGATCTCCTCGGGAGCCGCGCTGTTTGCCGCAAGTAAATATGCAAAAGAGGAGGGCAGGGGTAAAAAAATAGTGGTCATTCTGCCCGATACGGGCGACAGATACCTCTCTTCGGGAGTGTTTAAGTGAATCGCACGCGCCTGCTTTTGGGTCAAGATGCGGAAAAGCCGGCGTCCGCCAGAGTTGCGGTATTCGGCGTAGGCGGCGTGGGCGGCTATGTCGCGGAGTTTCTTGCTCGTGCGGGAGTGGGGCATATCGCCCTCATAGACGGCGATACGGTGAGCGCAAGCAATCTGAACAGGCAGATAATCGCCCTCACATCCACCATAGGGCAGAAAAAGACGCAGGTCTGCGCGCGGCGGCTGAAAGACATAAACCCCGATTTGGAAGTGGAGGAATTCGACCTATTCTACACCCAAGATACCCCTTTCGACTTTTCGCGATATGACCTCATCGCCGATTGCATAGATACCGTCACGTCCAAAGTGGCGCTTATAAAGGCGTGCAGCGGTGTTGTGCCCGTCATCTCCTGCATGGGTACGGGCAATAAGAGGAGCACGAATTTCGAACTCGCGGACATATACTCCACGTCCGTCTGTCCGCTCGCCCGCGTCATGCGACGTCTGCTCAAACAGGCGAACATTCCCTCTCTTTTGGTGGTCTATTCCAAAGAACAGCCCTCCGGCGGAGTGATAGAAGAGGGCGGACGTCACGCTCCCGCCAGTATCTCGTACGTCCCCGCAGCCGCCGCCGCAAAGATAGCGGAGAGCGCCATAAAACTTCTCCTTTCAAAAAATCAGGCGGAATAATCCCTTTGCCCAATCGCCGAAAGCGCAATGAAAATCCCTTTCAAATTGCCAAAG
>CALWRK010000048.1 GCA_944383935.1 uncultured Clostridia bacterium | reverse complement strand
TCCATGCTGGACAGATATCTTAAAATAAACAACTTGGACAAAAAGCGCAAACTCCACCGCTTGGAAGTGGACGTGGAGGAGGGCTCTTTCATCGTGGGCAGATACCCCGTGGACATCATGTGGGAGCACGGATGCAGGATACGCGGCATATATCGCGACGGAGAGTTGATTCTCCCCGATGATGAAGAAACGCGTATAAAGGGCGGCGATGTGCTCATATTGGAGATAATGACGGACGATTTAGATAAGTCCTTCCGCTATCTCTACGGGCTGATAACGAATTTTACCACATGGTAATTGACAATATGCGCCGTGCAAGGTAAAATAAAAGCGATATGGATTGGGACGGTAAACTATACGAAGGCAGCCATGCTTTTGTGTCCGAATACGGACTGAAAGTGCTGGATATGCTGGGCGACATAAGGGGGAAAAGGGTGCTCGACGCAGGTTGCGGCACGGGCACATTGGCGGCGGAAGCGGCAAGGCGCGGCGCGCTCGTCACGGGCGTGGACGCGGATGAAAATATGCTTGCCGCGGCGCACGAAAAATTCTCCGGTTTGAAGCTGGAAAAGTGTAGGCTGGAAGAATACCGGAGGGATAAGGCATTTGATTGCGCATACTCCAATGCCGTATTGCATTGGATAGCGGATCAAAACGCCGTGATAAAGAATATATACGACAGCCTGATCTTCGGCGGCAAATTCGCCTGTGAATTCGGCGGCACGGGAAACGCGAATATCGTCCTTTCCGCTTTGAAGCAAGCGCTTGCAGAGGAAAAGTTGCCCTTTAACAGTCCCTTTCATTACCGCGGACTCGAATTTAAGCGGGTGCTGGAAGGTGCGGGTTTTACGGTGAAGGAGATAGAGCTGTTTCCGCGAATGACTCCGCTTAAAGGCGAGGACGGCATGGCTAATTGGATACTTCAATTTTGCCGCGATACGCTGCCGGGCGGCGAGTGGCAAAGCAAAGTTTTACGGCGCGTTGAAAACAGCGTGCGCGGCGAACTTTACTTCGACGGCGTGTGGCATGTGGACTATATGCGGCTGAGATTTTTGGCGGAAAAATAAAGAATAAAGGAAGGAAAAATTATGCAAGAACTCACATCACTCACCACCTTATGCGCATCCCTGTGCAAATGCATGGGCGTAGAGCCTCCCGAGCACGCAGATAAGGCGAACGACGCATTCGTAAACGACATCACCGGCGGCAAACTTGTGGATAAGGTGGTCATGTATAACCCCGACGCCGTGGGGACGTGGATAGTAAATAAATATGCGGAAAAATTCGCAGCTGTGCGCGAAACCGCATCTTACGAGTTGAAAATGCGCACGGTGTTTCCGCCCAAGACGCCCGTTTGTTTTGCCAGTATGTATACGGGCGCACAGCCGCAGGTTCACGGTATTCAAAAGTACGTCAAACCCGTAGTGAAGATAGACACCATCTTTGACGCGCTCCTGCGCCAAGGCAAAAAACCGGCGATAGTCGCTTCTAAAAACAGCTCGCTGAACCACATCTTCCGCGAACGCGAGATGGACTACTATGTGGTGTCGTACGACAAGGAGGCTACGGAAAAAGGCATAGAGCTTATCAAGGAGGGAAAATACGATTTTCTCGTAATCTATAATCAGGAATATGACGACAGTATTCACTTCACACATCCCAAATCGTGGAAGGCAAAACGCGCGCTAGACCATTATGCGGAAAACTTCAAGCGCATAGGCGAAGCCGTCGCCGCTACCGGCGAACGCACCCTGCTGGGCTATGGTCCCGACCACGGCGTGCACCGCGAATGGTATCTGCTGGGCAATCACGGCAAGGATATTCCCAAGGATATGGAGATAAGCCATTTTTATAGGGTGTATAACTGAGATGCTTTTTTTAAGGTGGAGCGGTTGACGGCAGCGATCCGGTGCACCTTGAAAGTCTTGCGGAAACTTGCATAATTATTGAGCAGGATCGTCCTTGCGGCGGTTTTGCGATGTGTTGGAAAAGGCAGTATGGTGCGGCAGCATTACGCTGCACCCCGATTTTAATTTTTTGTGCAAAGCGGTAAAAGCTATATAGGCGTTCTAAGACAAACCGTCTGCTTGCAACGCCGTATTTCAATAAGAAAACGGGGGCTTGCGCCCCCTCTTTTGTATCTTGCCGCTTTTTCTTTTGTACAGCGATAGTATGTGTCGAAAGCGGAGTTGTATTCAATGTTTGTTTTATGCACTTTTAGCATATCGGCATTTTTATCGTATAAAAGATGGACAAAAGAGAGCAAATGATTAAAAGATATGAGTAAGATATATATGTTTATTTTATGCACTTATATGATTTGAATCCAAATATGTTATCATATCTTGCGTCAAAGAAACTTCTGTTTCGTCTATGTCGGTAAAGGTGAATTTTGAAGACGAGGCGTATTTGGTGTTCTCTATGGTCAAAGTTACGGTATTTTGTCTGCTGCAATCCAAGGTTATCTCATAGTCATCCATATCCCCGTATTTTTCTGCGGCGGAAGAGAAAAAATATTCCTCTAAGTTATCTGTGTTCTCGCCAAGCGCTGTTGCGCGCATATATTCCGCCGAATAAAAGAATTTTTCTGCGTCTGCGCGATATTTTCCGCTCGTATCCGTCATGATATACCCCTCTTTGGGCAATGAAGAGTACATAAGTCCGCTTGTCAAAAGCAGATTGTATCTTGCATTTTTTACTTCCTCTTCATCTAACAGGTCATATCCGTTTGCGGAAAACTCCGCTCCGAAAGTTTTGCCGAGTATATAGCTTACGTCGGCATATTCAGCGATGAGTAAATTGTCTTTTTTCTGCACTTTTACCTCTTTTTCTCCCGCTTTGCACGTTATGGAGGAAAATTCGTTCAAATCGGAAGGAATATAATATCCTCCGCTATCCGAGATGAATTCCACACAGCCGCCGAAAAACAGGGCGGCATAGCAGATTATGGCGGCAATGCTTGCTGTAATATACTTTTTCATATGTCTATTTTGTGCATTTATCATGTAACTTAACCTCGAATATCGCCGCGCGTTTTATTTGCTCTTTTTTTTGTACTATTCTATTGCAATTTTGAAGTATGGGTGATACAATATAAAAAATAAATAGAGGCACACATGGAATACAATTTCAGCGACAGAATGAAGAACATGGGCGGGAATGCCATAAGGGAGATATTCAAGCTGCTCTCCCGTCCGGACATGATATCCTTTGCCGGCGGTTTTCCCTCTGCAAAACTGCTTCCCTGCAAGGAGGTGGGGGAGATAGCGTCTTATTTGATGAACTCTGACAGGGCGCAGGAGGTTTTGCAATACGGCGCGACGGAGGGATATATGCCTTTGAGGGAGCGCATGGCGGCGTTCGTTTCGCGCTACGGCATTACGGGCATAACCGCAGATAATGTCCGCATCGTGTCGGGAGGTCAGCAGACGATAGATCTCATGTGCAAGTGTTTTGTAAACGACGGTGACACCGTGTTGGTGGAAGATCCCACATACCTTGCCGCCATGCACATCATGCGCACCTATCGCGGAGTGCCTGTGGGCGTGAAGTCGGGCGAAGACGGACTTTGTCTGACCGACCTGGAAGAAAAGATAGTAAAGTATAAGCCCAAGATGCTCTATTGCGTCCCCACGTTCTCCAATCCCACGGGCAGGACGTATTCGTTGGAAGTGAGGAAAGGCATAGCGGAGATCACGGCAAAATACGGCGTTATGGTGCTTGAAGACGACCCTTACAGCGAGATTCGCTTCGAAGGGGAGCGTATGCCTTCCGTAAAGAGTTTCGACAAGACGGGCAACGTGGTATTTACCGCCAGCTTTTCCAAGACCATCTCCCCCGGGCTGCGCGTGGCGTATTGCATAGGCGATGAAAAGGTCATGGCAAAGCTCACCATAGGCAAGCAAGCTACGGACGTGCACACTTCTTTGCTTTCGCAAGCGATAGTGGAGGAGTATTTTGCCCGCGGGCTGTTCGATGAGGTGGTTGCGCGCGCCATACCCGTATATCGCGAGCAAAAGCAGGCTATGTATTCCGCCATTTGCCGATATATGCCGGAGGAATTTACCTTTACAAATCCCTCGGGCGGACTGTTCATCTGGGGCGGTTTTGAAAAGCTGGATACGCAGGCGGCATTTGCCGGAGCGTGCGAGAGGGGAGTTGCGTATGTGTCGGGAGAGAGTTTTTATGCCGACGGAAAAGACAGGCGTCATCTCAGGCTCAACTATTCCGCAGCCACACCGGAAAAGATAGATAGGGGTGTAAAAATACTTGCAGATTATTTCAAGGAGTTACTAAAATGAAAAATGTTCTGGACACGCTTAAAGAGAGGGGTTATGTAAAACAGACCGTCTACGAGGACGATTTGCACGAACTTTTGGGAAAGCAAAGCGTATCCTTCTATATAGGGTTCGATCCCACCGCCGACAGCCTTCATGTGGGGCACTTTGTACAGCTTATGGTCATGAGCATCATGCAAAAAGCCGGGCACAAACCCATTATCTTGATAGGCGGAGGTACGGGTAAGATAGGCGATCCGTCGGGAAAGAGCGATATGCGCAAGATGATGACGGACGAAACGATAAAGCACAACTGCGACTGCTTCAAAAAGCAGATGTCCAAGTTTTTGTCTTTTGAAGGGGAGAACGCCGCCGTCATGGTGAATAACGCCGATTGGCTGGACAAACTCAATTATATCGAGTTTTTGCGCGACGTGGGCGTATATTTCTCCGTGAATAAGATGCTCACCGCCGAATGCTACAAATCGCGCATGGAAAACGGGCTTACATTTTTGGAATTCAACTATATGCTCATGCAGGCATACGACTTTTTGCACCTCTACCGCGAGTATGGCTGTCTGCTGGAATGCGGCGGCGACGACCAATGGTCGAACATATTGGCGGGCGCCGACCTCATCAGACGTAAGGAGGGTAAACCCGCATTCGCCATAACTTTCAAGCTGCTCACCACCTCCGAAGGCAAGAAGATGGGTAAGACGGAAAAGGGCGCGCTGTGGCTGGATCCCGAAAAGACTTCCCCCTACGAGTTCTACCAGTATTGGAGAAATATAGACGACGCGGATGTGGAAAACTGCATGAAACTGCTCACCTATATGTCGCTTGATGAAATAGCCGAAATGTGCAAATATAAGGACGAGCGGATAAATGCGGCAAAAGCGCGCCTTGCGTTCGAGCTCACCGCCATCGTACACGGCAAAGAAGAGGCGGAAAGGGCGCAGTCGCAGTCGCTTGCTGCGTTCGCCTCTTCCGGCGGGGAATTGCCCACGGCGTCCGTGCCTGCGGGAGTGAACAATATAATAGACATAATGTGCGCCGTAAAGGCAGCCAAGTCCAAGTCGGAAGCGCGCCAGCTCATCACGGGCGGCGGCGTAAAGGTGGGAGAGGAGAAGATAACTTCTTTCGACGCCTGCTTTACGGACGAGCAGCTCAAAGAGGGCATAGTATTGCACAAGGGAAAGAAAGTGCACATCAAGGTAGTGCTCGGCTGATATGGACTATCTGGGTTTGGAGGGGAGCTTCCGCAGACGGGAGGTCATAAACAAATCCGTATTTATCACCACCCTCGTCAGGGCGGAATCGCCCGAGCAGGCGGCGGAGGAGATAAGAAAAATAAGGAAGGAATTTTCCGACGCCACTCATAACTGCTATGCCTTTTCCGCAGGGCAGTATAAAAAGTCGAGCGATGACGGCGAACCGGCAGGTACGGCGGGTCAGCCCATGGCGGAGGTGCTTAAAAAGCGCGGCGCGGATATGCTGGTTGCGGTGGTCACGCGCTATTTCGGAGGCATAAAGCTGGGCGCGGGCGGACTTATCGGCGCGTACTCGGGGAATGTGGCTCGTGCATTGGACGAAGCTCCCATGCGGCTGTATCGTCCTAGCGCGGTCATGAAAATCGAGGTGGCGTATGCGCTGGCGTCCAAGACGGAGGCGCTTTTGGGCGCGGCGGGAGCCATAATAGACAGCCGCGACTGGGAGGGCTGCGCACGGTTTACGGCGGCGCTTCCGGAAGAAGAGGCGGAAAAGGTGTGTCTTGCCATTGCGGATATGTCCGCAGGCGGGGCGAAGATAAGTAAGATGCATGGGGAATACCGCGCATATAAACTCAAATAAACTCATAAAAGAGGGGATAAAAATGAAAGTGACTTTAACAAGTAACCCTAAGGCAAAGCCCGATTTCTCAAATCTGGGATTCGGCAAGTATTTTACCGACCATATGCTCATAATGGAGTATGCGAGTGGCAAATGGGGAGAACCGGAAATAGTGCCGTATGCGCCTTTTGAGATGGCGCCCGCAACCAATGTGCTGCATTATGCGCAGTCCATATTCGAAGGTGCCAAGGCTTACAAGAATGCGGAAGGCAAGATAACCGTTTTCAGAATAGACGACAATTTCGTGCGCATGAACAACTCCGCAAAGCGTATGTGTATGCCTCAAATAGATAGCGCAAAGGTCAAGGCGGCGCTGTTTGAACTGCTCAAGCTGGAACAGGATTGGATACCCACCAAGCCGGGAACGGCGCTCTACATCCGCCCCTTTATGTTCGCAAATGAAGAAGTTTTGGGCGTGCACGCCAGCCACAAATACACTTTCTGCATAATACTCTCCCCCGTGGGGTCATATTATGCGCACGGCTTGGAGCCCACCAAGATCTTGGTGGAAGAAAAGCTGGTGCGCGCCTTTATCGGCGGCACGGGCGAAGCCAAGTGCGCGGGCAACTACGCCTGTTCTTTGATGGGCGGCGAGATAGCCAACGAAAAGGGCTACGACCAGGCACTGTGGCTGGACGGCAAGGAACACAAGTATGTGGAAGAAGTGGGCAGCATGAACATCTTCTTTGTAATAGGAGATGAAGTAATCACGCCCGCGCTTGTGGGAAGCATCCTCCCCGGCATCACCAGGAACAGCTGTATCCAGGTGCTGAAAAAATACGGGTATAACGTGAGCGAGCGCCGCATTTCTATGGACGAAATAGTAAAGGCTTACGAGGACGGCACGCTCAAAGAAAGTTTCGGTTCGGGCACTGCGGCGGTCATCTCTCCCGTAGGCGTGATAGGTTATCGCGATAAGGACATGATAGTCGGCGGCGGCAAGATGGGCGAGATCACCGCATTCTTGTACGACAAGATAACGGGCATTCAGCAGGAGAAATATCCCGATGAATTCGGCTGGGTTACGGAAGTAAAGTAGCCGATGAAGAAAGTTCTGTTTATAGACGCCTGCGCGAGGAGTTGCTCCCGCACCCGTATATTGGCGGAAAAAGTGCTGGAAAAGCTGGGCGGGGAGAGGGAAGAGGTAAATTTATTTACTTTCCCCTGCGCTCCGCTGGACAAAGAGAGGCTGGAAAGGAGGGACGAGCTGCTTAAAAACAGGGAGTATTCCGTCACCGAGTTCGCTTTGGCAAGGCAGTTTGCCATGGCAGACGAGATAGTCCTCGCCGCGCCGTATTGGGATTTACTCTTTCCCGCCGCGGTCAGGGCGTACTTTGAAAACGTCACGATCACGGGCATAACGTTCAAGTATTCAAAAGAAGGAGTTCCCATCGGACTTTGCAGGGCGAAAAGGCTTATCTACGTCACCACCGCGGGCGGATCTGTCGGGAAAAATCTGGGCTACGAGTATGTAAAAGAGCTATCCGAAGGGCTGTTTAAGATACCTAACGTGAGGTGCTTCAAGGCGGAAGGGCTGGACATAGTGGGCGCGGACATAGGCGCGATCATGCAAAAAGCCATTCAGGAGATAGACAACGCAAATTTATAAGATTCAAAGAGAAAGACATCTTAAAGGCGGCTTTATCGCCGCCTTTTTGCCGCGGTTTCGCCGTTGACTTATATTCTTTTATATGCTACAATGCCGCTATGGAACTTGTGGACATCACCGCAAACAAGGCGGAAGTAAAGCAGTTGAACAGCTGGCTTAAACGCGATTTTCCCCTGGCAGAACGCACCCCTTTCGGGATACTCAAAAAGCTGGCGCGCAGGGGGAAAGTGCGCTTTTGCCTCTTCAAGCACGAAGGCAAGGTCGCGGCATACACCGTGCTTCACTTTTTTGCCGGTTATACGCAGGTACTTTACCTGGCGGTCATGCCGGAGGGCAGGGGGCACGGCACGGGAAGCGCAGCTCTTCCGCTTATAAAAAAGGCGGTGGGCGGCACGCTTATCCTGGAAGTGGAGGACGTGGAGGAAGCAACTTGTAAAGAGGATGAAAAAATTCGCGCCCGCCGTATAGCTTTTTACAATCGTTTGGGGTTTTTCATGCTGGAAAACTGCCGTCTGCTCATCCCCGGCGGAGTGCTACGTCCCATGGCGGACGGCAAGGTGGAAGGGGATTTGCCCCGCCTTTGGAGGGATATGTACAGGGAGCTCGCCGGACCTATATTCGGAATGTTTATAAGGACGGACGATAAATAGGAAGCTAATCCGTTCCAACCTCAGAAGAACACTTTAAGCGGGCGGCAACGTGACGTTGCATCCCTTTTTGCCTTGAAGTGATAGTGCGTTAAGTTGAAGCCA
>CALWRK010000047.1 GCA_944383935.1 uncultured Clostridia bacterium | reverse complement strand
AACGAAGAGCTTATAGATAAGTATTTTATCTGGGACGACCTCACGCAAAAGCCGATAGACAAGACTCTTGCGCAGCGTGCCTACTATGCGGGTAGATATGCCGCCCTGTGCTGTTCGGGTACCTCCACCTCCCGCCTGGGCGGAATGTGGACGGGCGAATTCAACCCCGATTGGGGCAGCAAGTTCACCATGGACGCCAACGTTAATTTGCAGACCTCCGCCATGAATACGGGCAATATCTCCTCCTCTCCCGTGGGATATGTGTACTTTATCCTGCGACAAGTTCCCGACTGGGAGGAAAACGCGCTGCTCACCCACGGCTACACCAAGGCGCTCCAAGCGCCCGTGCACACGGACGGCGACAACGCGAGCATCGTGGAGAGTTGCTACGAATACCCCTTCCGCTACTGGAACGCGGGTACTTCGTGGATGCTTTATCCCATGTACGAAACCCTCATGTGCTACGGGGATATGCAAATTCCGCTTTCCGACGAGTTTGACTTGAACGAGCTGAAAAGCGTACTCTCTCCCGAACAAACCCCTCTTTCAGACGAGGACATAGCCGCGATAGAGGCGAGGGGATACCTCGACTTGCGCACGGAGATCTTATATCCGCTCCTCGTCAACGCCGCCAACTATTGGCAGCAGCTTCTCACCCCCGAATACTACACCAAAGCGGACGGCAGCATAGCCTACTCCGCCGGTAAGACGGCTCTGGAAGAAGGGGAGAGCTATTGCATAATCCCGTCCTACTCGCCCGAAAATACCCCCGCGAACTACAACTCCCCCTCGGCGGCAAACTGCGCCATAGATATCTCCGCGTGCCTCAGCAATATGTATATGGTAATAGACATAGCCCTTTCGATAGACGAAAATGCCGATATTTCGGTGTGGGAGGGGATAATAGCCGACCTGCCTCCCTATCTCTTCGACGAGGAGAACGGCGGCGCGATTAAAGAGTGGGCGACCACGAACTTCCAAGAGCAAAATTCTCACCGTCATTTAAGTCACCTCTATCTTGCGTGGCCCATGTTCGAAACTCAGCACGACGAACAGCTCAGGCAGGCGGCGATACAGGCGGTGGAGGTGCGCGCAAGTGAGAATGAAGCCAGCCATGCGCTCGTGCATCGCAGTCTGATAGCCGCGCGTTTGAAGGACAGGGACGCCCTCACGGACGCCCTTAAAGGGCTTATAAACAGCAATATCTTCTACGACGGATTGCTCACCAATCATCATACCAACTCCGAGAGCGGTTTTTGCACGGACTTTGCCATAGGTTACACGGGTATAGTAAACGAAGCGCTTGTATATTCTTATACCGGAGAGGTGGAATTACTCCCCGCCCTCCCCACCTCCGCCTTTGATGAGGGCAGCATAAAGGGATTGCGCCTGCGCACGAGAGCTGTGCTCACTTCGCTGACTTGGACGACGGAGGGCGCAGAAGCCGTGATAACTTCCGACATCGCCCAAACCATGACCGTGTCCTGCGGTATGGGAGGAGAGGCGGTTCAGCTTACGTTTAACGCAGGCGAGAGCAAGACGGTGTCTTTCGCCTTTTAGAATAATGCGCAAATGCGGCAGGGCAGCCTTGCCGTATTTGCGCCATTGCATATAAAAAAATCGAAAAATTTATAAAAAAGCCTCCGCGTCCCATTGTATGCGTGAAAGCGGACGGAGTGTGGTTTTGCACCATTCACGCCATTGCAAACAGAGCGGCAGCCAAAACAGATAACGGAATGTATGGCGATATTGAAAACCTGTCCGGACGGTATTTTTATCTTCGGCGGGGATTTTAATTGCCCGCCTGCGGAATTGCAAGAGTACATAAACGGGGAGGCAGTAAGGGAGTATGCGCAATATTTTGCAGGGTGCGGCATGTATAATTGCGGCTTACCCACTCAGGGCAAAGCTCCCGAAAGGAACAGAGAACCGGACTATTTTATATCCTCCGCTGCATTCGTCAATCCGCCGCAATTATGCAAAATCCTCGCATATGAAGTAGAGGGAGCGGAGGAAGAATACGATGAGTCGGAAGAAGCGACGTCGCTTAATATAAAGGATATGTTTGTATACGGCGATCACGATATGGTCGGCGGCTCCTTTGATTTATAACGCTTCTGTTATAGTCTTAACCATACGACAACTACCCCCGGCGCCCGACGGCGTCGGGATTTTTTATACCTACGGGATATAATCGCCGCCTGTGTAAAGGCATTGCCGAAAATGCGCTTTACGATAATTTGACAAAAAAATTTTCACAAACCCCTTGACATACGGCGGGGAAGGTGTATAATAAAGTCAAAGGTCAAACAAGGTCAAACTTGTATGACGGCGCGAATCGCGTCGAAGTTGTGACGCGGCAGAGGGCGAATGGGAGAAAAAGAGGCAAAAAGATGAATATTTCAAGCGAAATAGAGCAATTCATACTGTCGGTATTGGGGAGCGGAGATGAGATAACGCTTTCCAGGAACGAGCTTGCCCAATATTTTTCCGTGGCGCCCAGTCAGATAAACTATGTACTTTCCACGCGTTTTACTCTGAGCAAGGGCTTTATCGTCCGCTCCAAGCGCGGAGGCGGCGGGGGGATCACGCTGGTGAGGATAGCCGGAGAAGACGATCCCATCGCAGGTCAGCTCAAAGAGTTGGAGAAGATGAAGGAGCTTCCCTTAAACAGGGCAAGGGATATGGCGGGGCGGCTTGCGGACGTCAAAGCCGTGACGCAGCGCGAGAGGGACATCATACTCTCCTGCGTTTCGGACAGCGCCCTGGGAGGGGCGGAGGAAAGCGGCGTGATTCGTCGTAATATATATAGAGAGATACTTATTGCGCTCATGCGCAAGTAGGAGGCAGGATATGGACGAGATTTGTCAGATATGCGGTATGCGTAAAGCCACCATCGTTGTAAAGACCAATGTGAACGGGGTGAAGAGCGAACAGCATCTGTGCGCGCACTGCGCCGCCAGGCTGAGCGAAGGGGAGAACTTCGTGCAGAATTTCTTCAATGAAGCCGCCATGTTGATGTCGGGGATGGGCGGCGGATACCGCACCACCGCCAGGGTATGCGGCAAATGCGGCACTACCGAGAGGGAGGTGAGGAAGAATTTGCGCTTTGGGTGCAGCGAATGCTATCACACCTTTTCGGACATAGTGGAGCAGACGTATAAGCAGATGCGCGGGAAGCCGTACACGGGGCGTGCGCCACGGGATACGATAGTGGACGCGGCGCCTCAGGTCAAGAAAGAAAAGGTGCAGCCCGTAGACGAGGCGGAGGTGCTTTCGCGCCGTATAGACGAGGCTGTGGAAAAGAGAGATTTCAAGCTGGCGGCGGAGCTTCAAGCTAAGCTGGACGCTCTGAAAAAGTGAGGTGGGTATGATTACGGACAGATGTAAAGACGTGGTCTATTCCAGCAGGGTCAGGTTTGCCCGCAACATAACGGGCTTGCCTTTCCCGGAAAAGCTGACGGGAGAAGAAGAGATATACTCCGTGCTCATGCGCGGCGTGGAAAAGGCGCTCGCTCCGCTGGGGGAGTTCCGTATGTATCGTATGAACGGGCTGGATCCGCTGGACGCGCAGGCGCTGGTGGAAAAGCACCTCATCTCCCCCGCGCTGGCGTCCTCCCGTTACGGGGCGGTGATGATAAGCAAGTTGCAGGATATCTCCGTCATGATAAATGAGGAAGATCACATAAGGGCGCAGTGCATAGTGCGCGGATTCGACCTGAACGGGGCGTTCAAGAGGCTGGTGGAGGCGGATAAGGCGATGGCGGAAAAGTTGGAGTTCGCCTTTGATTCCAAGTACGGATATTTAACAGCCTGTCCCACCAATATGGGCGCGGGCATGAGGGCTTCTTTCATGGTGTTTTTGCCCGGACTTACCCTTACGGGCGCGCTCAATTCCGTGCTGAGCACTCTGCCTCAGTTCGGCGTGACCGCGCGCGGGGTATACGGGGAAGGTTCGGAAGAAAAGGGATTTATGTATCAGATATCCAACCAAGCCATGATAGGCGCGACGGAAGAGGAGATACTCGGGCGCGTGACCAAGGTGGCGGAGAGCTTTATCCGCGCCGAACGCGCCGCAAGAGAGGACCTTGCCAGAAAGGGCGGCATAGAGTTGCAAGACAAGATTATGCGCGCATACGGCATACTCACCAATGCGTGCAAGATATCCTCGGACGAATTTATGGAGCTTATCGCCTATGTCAAACTGGGCATATCGCTCGAATATATAAAGGCGGACGCGGAGAAAGCGGACGATATAATCACGCTCACACAGCCTGCCATGCTGTGCAAGGCTGCGGGTAAAAAATTGAACAGCGAAGAAAGAGATATTACGCGGGCAAGACTTGTGAAAAACGCGCTTGGCCGCTGAGGAGGAAACAGATATGGAATATCAATTCAGCAGTGAATGCGATAAAGTTATAAAGGCGGCGGGCAAACTTGCCGCTTATACGGACGACAGCTTGCTGGGCACGGAGTTTTTCGTGGCGGCGATGCTGGGCGTGGAGTGCGACGCCAAGCCCTTTCTCACGGAAGAGGGACTTAGCGAGGACAGCGTGAAGTATTTGGTGGATTTGAACAGAAACAGCGCCGGCAGCGGCAGGGTGGTACTGTCCGAGCGCACCAGAAAGGTGCTGGACTGGTGCAATGCCGTGGCGGTGCAGAACGATGCACCCATCACCTCGCCGCTTCTCTTGCTCGGCATACTCAATATGCGCGACAGCTATGCCGTGCAGAAGTTGATTTCCCTGGGCGTGAATGTGGCGGAGCTGAGGGAAAAATTGAAAAGCAGCCTCACCGGAGAGGAGGAAGATGGGGAGGAGATATCCGACGTAACCGACCCCCTCGACGAGCTGCGCCGCAGATTTTTGAACAATATGATGGGCGGCAGCAGGGCGAGTTCGCGCCCTCAAAAGCCTGAAGAACCCGAAAGCGGAGAGGGTAAGACGCGTAAGAGCGCCGTATCCAAGGAGATGGAAAAGCTGGGCGCGGACATCACTCAAAAGGCGCGCGAGGGCAAGCTGGACCCCGTGATAGGCAGGAGCGAGGAGATAAGCAGGATAATAGAAGTACTCTCCCGCCGCACCAAGAACAATCCCGTGCTCATAGGCGAGCCGGGCGTAGGTAAGAGCGCGATAGTGGAGGGACTTGCCCAGGCGATAGTGGCGGGCGAAGTGCCCGAAACGCTGCGCGGAAAGACGATATTTTCGCTGGACGTAGCCAGCCTGATGGCGGGCACAAAGTACCGCGGCGATTTCGAAGAGAGGCTGAAAAAGCTGATAAACACGATAAAGACGGACGCCAATATCATACTGTTCATAGATGAAATTCACCTCATAGTAGGCGCGGGGTCTTCGGGAGAAAACTCCATGGATATGGCGAATATCTTAAAGCCCATGCTCGCCAGGGGAGAGTTGCAGACGATAGGCGCGACCACCATAGACGAATATACCAAATATATAGAAAAGGACGCCGCCTTGGAGCGCAGGTTGCAGCCGATAATGGTGGAACCGCCCACCGTGGAGGAGACGGAGGTCATTTTGAAAGGACTGCGCAGTAAGTACGAGAAATTCCACGGCGTAAAGATTACGGACGCCGCCATAGAAGCCGCCGCAGTGCTCTCCGACAGATACATCTCCGACAGGTTCCTGCCGGACAAGGCGATAGACCTCATGGACGAGGCCATGGCGAAAAAGAAGGTGTCCAACTTCGTGCTTCCTCAGCCTATAAAGGATAAGGAAGAAGAGGTGAGTAAATTGAAGATAGATTTGAAAAATCATCTGGACAGGCGCGACTTCGCCGCCTGCGCGGAGATAGACGCCAAGATAAAGGCGCTGTCGGGAGAGATAGCTGAGGAAAAGAAGAAGTGGGGCAGCGACAGGGTGCAGACGGATCTGTCGGTGGACGAAAAGGATATAGCGGAAGTGGTATCGCTCACCACCTCCATTCCCGTCACCAAACTTACGGAAACAGAATCGCACAAGTTGCTCAATTTGGAGGACGAGTTGCGCAAGCGCGTTGTGGGTCAGGACGAGGCGGTGTCCGCCGTGGCAAGGGCGGTACGCAGGGCGCGCGCCGGCATACAGGACAGGCGCCGTCCGATAGGTTCGTTCATCTTCCTAGGTCCCACGGGCGTGGGCAAGACGGAACTGTCCAAGGCGTTGGCGCAGGCGATGTTCGGCGACGAAAACCTTATGATCCGCGTGGATATGTCCGAATATATGGAAAAATTCAACGTGTCCAAGCTGATAGGTTCCGCCCCCGGCTATGTGGGCTATGAAGAGGGCGGTCAGCTTACGGAAAAAGTGCGCAGACACCCCTATTCCGTAATACTCTTCGACGAGATAGAAAAGGCACATCCGGACGTGTTCAACATCTTGCTCCAAGTGCTGGACGACGGACATCTGAAAGATTCGCACGGCAGGGAGGTCAACTTCAAAAACACCATTATAATCATGACCTCCAACATAGGCGCCACGGAGATTAAAAACTCCCGTCTGGGCTTTGGTTCTACCGAACAGGACTACGACGACATGAAGGACAGGCAGCTGCAGGCGCTGAAAAATGCCTTCCGTCCCGAGTTTATCAACCGTGTGGACGACATCATCATCTTCCGCAGCCTGGAAAAGCAGGATATGGAGCTCATATGCAAGAAGATGCTGGACGACGTGGCGTCCCGCCTGGCAGAGCGCAATATAACGCTCACCTACGATAAGGAAGCGAGCGACCTCTTGATAGAAAAAGGCTACAACAAAGAGTACGGCGCGCGTCCGCTGAGGAGGGCTGTCCAGCGTAACATAGAGGATATGCTTTCGGAAAAATTGCTCACCGGCGAGATAGTGGACGGGGACAAGGTGAATCTTACGGCAAAGGACGGCACATTCGTCACACAAAAAGTGTAAAGATATGCAAAGCGCCCGCTTTGCATATCTCCCGAAAGGGACTATACGAAAAACTTACCCGACGCACATTTCAAAATGTGCGTTTTTTTGTTTACAATCAGTCGTATAAATGATATAATAGACGCGGTGAAAAACCGCAATATACAAGTAAATAATCATTTTAAGGAGAATACACTATGGCAAATCTGACTACCAACAAGCAAGTATTGGATTTCGTTCAGAGCAGAATCGAGTTGTGCAACCCCGATAAGGTCGTGTGGATCGACGGCAGCGAAAAGCTGTACAACGAGCTCACCGAGCAGGCTCTTGCCACCGGCGAGATGATCAAGCTCAACCAGGAAGTGCTTCCCGGCTGCCTGCTCCACCGCACCGCCGTCAACGACGTGGCTCGCGTGGAAGGACGTACCTTTATCTGCTCCCGCACGAAAAAGGATGCCGGTCCCACAAACAACTGGTGGGATCCCAAGGAGGCTTACGCGAAACTCAACTCCATCCTCAAAGACGCATACAAGGGCAGGACGATGTACGTTATTCCTTATTCCATGGGTCCCGTGGGCGGTCCTATCTCCAAGATAGGTATCGAAACCACCGACTCCATCTACGTCGTGCTCAACATGAAGATAATGACCCGCGTTGGCAAGAACGTATTGGACGCATTGGGCGATTCCAACGACTTCGTGCGCGGCACTCATGCTAAATGCCAGATAGACGAAAACGAAAGGTATATCTGCCAATTCCCCGAAGACAACGCCATCATCTCCGTGAACTCCGGTTACGGCGGCAACGTGCTCTTGGGTAAGAAGTGCTTTGCTCTGCGCATCGCTTCCTATCAGGGCAGGAATGAAGGATGGCAGGCAGAGCATATGCTCATCTTGGGTATCGAGCGCCCCGGAAAGGACACCGTATATATGGCTGCTGCTTTCCCTTCCGCTTGCGGCAAGACCAACTTGGCAATGCTCGTACCTCCGGAAGTTTACAAGAAGAAGGGCTACAAGGTGTGGACCGTAGGCGACGACATCGCGTGGATCAAGAAGGGCGAGGACGGCAGACTTTACGCCATCAACCCCGAAAACGGCTTCTTCGGCGTAGCTCCCGGCACCAACGAAAAGTCCAACCCCAACGCTTTGGCTTCCACCAGGAAGAACACCATCTTCACCAACGTTGCCTACAACAAGGATACCGGCACCGTGTGGTGGGAAGGCCTTGACAAGAATCCGCCCAAGAACGGTATCGATTGGAAGGGCAATCCTTGGGACGGCACCACCTCTACCGAGAAGGGCGCTCATCCCAACAGCCGTTTCACCGCTCCTGCGGAAAACTGCCCTTGCATCTCTGAAAAGTTCTTCACCGGCGAGCCTGTGCCGATCAGCGCGTTCATCTTCGGCGGCCGCCGCGCTAAGACCGCTCCGCTCGTTTACGAGGCAAAGAATTGGGATAACGGCGTGTTCGTAGGTTCTATCATGGCTTCCGAAACAACCGCTGCCGCTTCCGGCGCAGTTGGCGTTGTAAGGCGCGATCCTATGGCAATGCTGCCTTTCTGCGGCTACAACATGGGCGATTACTTCCAGCATTGGCTGGACATCGGCAAGAGTGTTGAACCCGCTAAGCAGCCTAAGTTCTTCAATGTCAACTGGTTCAGGACCGACGAGAACGGTCACTTCATCTGGCCCGGCTTCGGCGACAACCTGCGCGTGCTCGACTG
>CALWRK010000046.1 GCA_944383935.1 uncultured Clostridia bacterium | reverse complement strand
AGAACATCATCGCCGCGCGCTTTATATGTAAAGCCAAGCGCAAGCTGGACGAAAGGCAGGGGCTCATCAGGATAGGCATTACCGGGAGCTACGGCAAGACGAGCGTAAAGAATATGCTTGCCGTGCTTTTGGGCGAGGGCGCCTATGCCACGCCCGCTTCTTACAACACGCCAATGGGGATATGCCGCGCGGTGAACGCCATGCCCGCCGGGGTGAAGTATTTCATCTGTGAGATGGGCGCGCGCCGACCGGGGGACATCGCCGAGCTATGCGGAATAGTCCGTCCGCGCGTGGGCGTGATAACCGGCATAGCGCCGCAGCATATGCAGACCTTCAAAACGCTTGAAAACGTAATCGCCGCCAAGGGGGAACTGATAGAAAATCTGCCCTGCGACGGCATAGCGGTATTCAACGGCTACGACGAATATGCCGAAAGAATGTGCCTTGACTGCACCATACGCAGGCGATATATGACCAAGCGCAACGTGAGGTACGAAAATGTCCGCCTCACCGCGCAGGGAAGCACGTTTACTTTGGCTTGCGGGAGCGAGAGGACGGAGTGTGCCATCCCTCTCATCGGCTTGCATAACATACAAAATTTTTGCCTTGCCGCGCAGGTGTGTATGGCTCTCGGCATGAGCGCGGAGGAGATCGCAAGCCGTGCCGGCAATATAAAACCCGTGCCGCATAGGTTGGAGTTGATCGACGCGGGGCGCGGAATTACCGTGATAGACGACGGCTATAACAGCAATGTGCGCGGGGCAAAAGCGGCGCTGGACGCACTCAATCTGTTTCCGGGGAGGAAGATAGTCGCGGCGCAGGGCTTTGCCGAGGCTGGTAGCAAGGACGCGGAGCTGAATATGCGCCTGGGTGAACAGATTGCCGACGTCGCGGACGTCGCCGTTTTGATAGGAGTAAAGGCGAAACTCATCGAAAGCGGACTCATCATGCACGATTTTCCGCGCGAAAGCATATATATTGAGAGCAGTTTAGAGCGGGCGCAGGTGATTTTCGGTAGAATTTTGCGGGCGGGAGATACGCTGTTGATAGAAAACGACTTGCCCGAGAACGTATAGGAGGGGTTATGAATATAGCGGTAATTTACGGCGGCACTTCATGCGAGCGCGATGTTTCCGTCATCACCGGTATACAGGCGATGGGGATGCTGGACACGTTCAAATATGACATATTTCCCGTGCTTATAAGTGAGGACGGGGATATGCTTATGCCCAAGAATGCGGGAAAGATTCGGACATATATCGGAGAAAAAGTTGTCGGAACGCCCGTGCATTTCGAAGGGGAACACCTGGTGTTTCGCAGGGGGATGAGGCACGAGCGGGTGCACATTGATTGCGCGCTGTTGTGCACTCACGGCGGCATGGGTGAAAATGGGGCGCTGCAGGGTTTTTTGGAGATGTGCCGTATTCCCTACACGTCGCCGGGAGTGGAACCTTCCGCCATATGTATGAACAAGATAACCGCGAAAAGTATATTCTTAGGGTTGGGCATAAATGTTTTAGACGGAGCAAAAGTGCAAAAGGGAGGCGGCAAGCAAGCCGCCGAGTACGCCGCAGAAGTGGGCTATCCGGTCATTGTTAAGCCCGCCGGGCAAGGTTCGTCCATAGGAATAGATATGGCAAAAGACAAAGAGCAGCTCATGCAGGCGCTGGATATGGCATTTGAATTTGACGATACGGTGCTTGTGGAGAAAGCGCTCACCGACTTCAAAGAGATAAACTGTGCTTGCGTGAGGAGTAGGGGCGAGGTGATCGTATCTTCGCCCGAAAGACCTATATGTTGGAGGGAGTTTTTGACGTTCGAGGATAAGTATCTGTCGAACGGTAAGGGGAAAATGAGCGCGAGCGCGCGAGAATTTCCCGCGATCTTGCCTAAAGATGCGGAAGAGTATGTGAAATCGAGCGCAGCGCGGGTATATGCCGAGCTGGATATGAAGGGCGTGGTACGCTTTGATTTTCTCATGGACAACGCGAGCGGAAAAGTATATTTGAATGAAGCAAACACCATTCCCGGGTCGTTGGCGAGCTATCTCTTTACCGACAAGGGGATAGACGGGAACAGGCTGATGGACATCATGATAGAGGAGGCAGTGACTGCAAAGGGCGAAAAAAGGCGCATATATTCTTCCAAGGTGTTGGAAGCGTACGGCGCAGGCAGTGCAAACGCTTGCAAAATCGCGGGAGGGCATATATAATAATAAGGTATTAAAATTACGGAGAATTACAATGGCTAAAATTAAAATGTCTGTGCCGCTTGTGGAAATGGACGGCGACGAAATGACCAGAGTCATCTGGCAGCAGATCAAGGATATCCTCATCAAGCCCTATGTGGAGTTGAAGACGGAATACTACGACTTGGGACTTGTTCATCGCGAGGAAACTAAGGACGCCGTTACCACTCAAAGCGCACTCGCAATCAAAAAATACGGCGTAGGTGTCAAATGCGCCACCATCACGCCCAATGCTCAGCGTGTGGAGGAGTACAATCTCTCCACTATGTGGAAGAGCCCTAACGGCACCATCAGGGCTATCTTGGACGGCACGGTGTTCCGCGCTCCCATCCTCGTAAAGGGCATTCAACCCTATGTCCCCGGCTGGACAAGCCCCATCACCATGGCAAGGCACGCCTACGGCGACATCTACCGCGACGTGGAGAGCAAGGTGGCAAAGGGCGGCAAAGCCACGCTGGTCATCGAGGACGAAAACGGCAGGCGCGAGATAGAGATCTTCGACTTCTCCAAATCGGGCGGCATAGTTTTGGGTATGCACAACACGGAAAAGAGCATCGCCAGCTTCGCTCGCTGCTGCTTCAATTATGCCTTAGACGTCAAGCAGGACGTGTGGTTTGCCACGAAGGATACCATCTCCAAGACCTACGACCACACCTTTAAGGACATCTTTGCGGAGATCTACGAAGCAGAATATAAGGAAAAATTCGAAAAGGCGGGTATAGAATACTTCTATACTCTCATCGACGACGCGGTAGCGCGCGTGATGCGTTCGCACGGCGGATTTATCTGGGCGTGCAAGAACTACGACGGCGACGTGATGAGCGACATGGTCGCCACAGCCTACGGCTCGCTTGCCATGATGACTTCCGTACTCGTGTCTCCGGACGGAAATTACGAATACGAAGCCGCTCATGGGACTGTCACCCGCCACTACTATAAGTACCTCAAGGGCGAGGAAACTTCCACCAACCCCGTTGCCACCATCTTTGCGTGGTCGGGAGCTTTGCGCAAGAGGGGAGAGTTGGACAAGAACGATGAGCTTGTTCGATTTGCCGACAAGCTGGAAAAAGCCACAATATCTACGATAGAGGGCGGCTACATGACGGGCGACCTCGTGTCCTTATTCAAGTCGGATGTGCCCGCAGTGAAACTGAATACCGAGCAGTTTATCCGCAAGATAGCGGAAAAGCTGTAAGAAGTTGTTTTCAACGCATAAGAAAAAGCGGCTCTTTCAGCCGCTTTTAACTTTTTATCCGACAGATAATATGCGTCGGCACAGACCCTAACAATGCGTCATTTATTTGCCAAGAGGAATTCTTCGCACATCTTAGTGACCGTGCGTTTGAGGGAATCGGGGGAGAGGACGATTGCGTCTTTACCGAATTTGAGGATTTTAGCATAGGTGTTTTTGTCGTCCGGGACGGTTCCGCTTGCCACATAGTTCACACCGTCGTCGGACAGCTTTACATTCTCCACCCCCAGCCAGTCCTCTGCATCGTATCTGCCATCGGGGGAAATTTTCAGGACTATATTTATCTTGCCTTCGCGCGGTTTGAGGTCGAAAGTATAGGTCTTTGCCTTTACCATGGGGACGAACAGTCCACCCGTCGGGTTCATGTGAGTTATGCGCGCTATCTTGAAAAGGCGCATCTGTCTGCGCAGATGGCAATATGCGTTCACATACCAGCTGCCGTCGTGATACACCAAATAGTACGGGTCTATGTCGCGGGTAGTGGTCTTTCCGTGATAGTCGTGATAGCTTATGCGCAAAATCTCGCGCCCGCGCCGCGCTTCTATCACGGCGTTTATCTTGTCTGTCAAGACGGCGTTGGATTCTGCGTCGTTGTCCTCCACCACGAAATTTTCGTTGTAGTATTGGGTGGACGCAGCCGGACGCCTGTCCTTCATAGTTATCAACTTATCTCGCGCACTCTCGGCGGTGTTCATGTCTTTAATGGCGGGGGAATTGAGAGCCGCGATGGTCACGTCCAATTCATCGCGAGTGAGGAACATCGCCGGCAGACGAAACTCCTTGCCTATCATAATGCCGCCCGTATTTCCTCGGCGGCAGAAAACGGGGATTCCGGCAGAGCTGAGTACGTCCAAGTATCGGTAAACCGTGCGTACGGAAATTTCCAGCTTGGAAGCCAGCTGAGTGGCGGTCATCTTCTCGTGACTGATGAGATCTATCGTCATAGAAAGCAATTTATCCAGCATTAGTCCCCTCCGTCCGAAAGTACGGTATTTTGATAAAGAGTATGACTTTCGGATATTTATCGCATATAAGTTTGGGAAATCTCCCTCTTAAAGCAAGTATAACATATGGCGCGCATTATGTCAAGGAGGCGTATTTTACGAAAATATACAAATTGCGCGCGTGCATTATTTTGACAAGGTGCGCGCGGGTGTGGTACAATAAACTGACTTTAATTCAAAGGGTGAAGAAGATGAACTACAGAAAAACCATGAAAGTGAACGACAAAGGACATTTGGAAATAGGCGGCTGCGACTGCGTAGAGTTGGCAGAAAAATACGGCACTCCTCTCTATATCATGGATGAAGAGTATATCCGTTCGGTATGCCGCGCCTTCAAGCAGACGATAGACGACACATACGGAGAGGGCAACATGGCGTATGCTTCCAAGGCGTTCTCCTGTAAAGCCATATATAACGTGATGAAAGAAGAGGGCGCTTGTATAGACGTGGTGTCAGGCGGAGAGATATACACAGCCGCGTCTGCGGGCTTTGATATGTCCAAGGCGTTCTTTCACGGTAACAACAAATTGGATGAAGAGCTGGAACTTGCCATGCAGGTGGGCGTGGGCACGATGGTGGTGGACGCCGCCGACGACGCGGAGCGCATAAACGAGTACGCCAAAAAGTATAATAGGGTGCAAAAGGTGCTGGTGAGGGTGAATCCGGGCGTGGAAGCGCACACTCACTCGTACATTCAAACGGCGAAAGTAGACTCCAAGTTCGGTTTTTCCATAAAATCGGGCGCGGCGGAGGACGCCATAAAGGACGTGATGAGCAAGTCCAATTTGAAGTTTTCCGGCGTGCACTGCCATATAGGTTCGCAGATATTCGATCGTGCGGCATTTGCCTTGGCGGTGGACGTGATGACCGACTTTATCAAAAAGCTGCAATCGGACGGCATAACCGTGGACGTGCTCAACTTGGGCGGCGGATTCGGCGTACACTATACCGAAGAGGATCCCAAATATAACGTACAAGAGTACTGCGACTACGTCAAACTGCTTACCCGGACGCTTTCGGAATGCGTGGAGCGCAAGAAGATAAACAAGCCGCAGTTCGTCATAGAACCTGGTAGAGCGGTGGTGGGAGAAGCGGGCATAACCCTCTACACCGTTGGCGCTATCAAGGATATAAAAGGGGTGCGCAAATATGTGGCTATCGACGGCGGCATGACGGACAACATCCGTCCCGCGCTGTATGAGGCGAAATACGAAGCGGTGCTGGCAAACAGGGCGGACGAAGAGCCGGAAGAGGTGGTCACCATCGCGGGAAAGTGCTGTGAAAGCGGCGATATAATAATAAAGGACATCAAACTCCCCAAGGCAAAGAGGGGGGATCTGCTTGCCGTATTTACCACGGGTGCGTACTGCTATTCTATGGCAAGCAACTATAACCGCAACGTGATACCGCCGGTGGTATTCGTGCGCGGCGGAAAGAGCGGCTACGCCGTCAAGCCTCAGACTTACGAGGACGTTGCCAGGCTGGACGTGCTGCCGGTAATGGAGTAAAAAGTGCTGATATATCAAATTTTTTCCAGCGGAAGTTTTGTGTCGGGGCTGCTGATGCTGCTTGCGATAGTAATTGTAGGCGCGTTCGCCATCATGCTGCATGAGGTGTCGCACGGCTATGCCGCCTATCTCAACGGCGACTACACCGCGAAATATGCGGGCAGGCTCACCTTGAATCCGCTCAAACATTTCGACATATTGGGCACTATTATGATGCTATTGGTGGGGTTCGGCTGGGCAAAGCCCGTCCCCATAGATTCCCGCAATTTCCGTTCTTATCGCAAGGGTATGCTCATGACCTCGCTCGCGGGCGTTACGATGAATCTCATGCTGGCAATAGTCGCGCTCATCGGGCTGTGCGTAGTCACGGCGATATTCGGAGCGGCGGACATCGTGGTGAGCATGGGCGGCGTTCTCTACTACGGCGCAGGAAGCTCCGCGGCGGCGAGATATGCCTATCAGTTCTTCTACTACTTATGCGCATACGGCGTTACCATCAATATGACGCTGTTCCTGTTTAACCTGATCCCCATCTATCCACTGGACGGATTCAGGGTGGTGGAAACGCTGGCAAAGCCGGACAACGCATATGTGAGATTTAATTACAGATACGGCAATTTCCTACTTATAGGTGTGATTTTGATATTTACCATATTCGGATACATCGCCAGATACATCGGCGTGGATCTGAACGTGTTCGGGCAATATCAAGGGCTGTTTGTGGATTTGATGGATATAATTCAGCGCGGTATTCTGGGAGGAATGTGATGGCAAATACGGCTTTTGAATATCATGCTAGTGATTCGCTCAAATTTTCTTTGGGCGACTTTGAAGGCCCCATCGCACTCCTTTACACCCTGATCGTGGAAGAGGGCAAGTATCAGATAGACAACTTCCCCATATCGGAGATAACAGGGCAGTATATGGAATATATGAAGCAGATAGATACGCTGGATATGGACATAGCGGCGGACTTTTTGGCTATGGCGGCTACGCTTTTGGAGATAAAATCGCGATCCGTACTGCCGCCCGAGATAGACGACGCCTATATGGACGATCGGGACGAGTGGATAGAAGACCCCAGGGAAAAGCTGGAATTCCAGCTCAAACTGTACGAGATATTCAAGCAGCAGTCCAAAGAATTGAGGGTATTGGAAACCACAAATCGTTTTATGCGCGATCCGCAGTTCACGGACGAGGACGCCAAGATAGTCATAAAGAGTTTCAATCTGGACAAACTTATAGACGCATACGGCAAAATTCTGTTCAATTTCAACGACGAGGACAGGCGTACTTCCACAAAGAAGATAGCTCGCGACACCTACACGGTGGCAGAGAAGATAGTCTACATAACCACCGTACTTGCGGAAAAGAAGAGTATAGAGTTCTCGCAGCTGTTCACGTCCGTGTCCGACAAGAGCGAAGTGATTGCCACTTTTTCCGCGCTTTTGGAGCTTATGAAAAAGCAAGTCGCAAAGGCAAGGCAGGATGAGCTTTTCGGCGAGATATACATCAGTCTTGACGAAAACTTCGATATCACCAAGGCGGATATGCGCGAACTTGTGAAGATAGACGAAGAGGAGGGGCAGTAATGGAAAACCTTATTCAGACGGTGGAAGCCATAATTTTTTCCGCAGGTACGGAGATAAAGAGAAAGGAAATTTTGGATAAGTTGGAGGGAGTTACGCGCAAACAACTCAACGACGCCATAAGAGCTCTTGCCCAGCGTTACAAAGGAGATAGGGGGATATTGCTCGTGGAGTTTAACGACTACGTCCAGTTCACCTCCAATCCCGCCTACGGGGAGGTGGTTTCGGACGTCTTGCGCCCCATCCGCCAAAAGGCGCTATCCGATACCCTATTGCAGGTGTTGGCGATAATCGCCTATAAACAGCCGATAACGCGCGGTGAAATAGAGGAGATAAGGGGTAATACGAGCGCCGACTACGCGCTCACCACGCTCACGCGCGCGGGACTTATCAGGGTGAGCGGACATCGCAACACTCCCGGCAGACCGTGGCTGTATGTCACCACCAACGAGTTTTTGCGTAGATTCCAGCTGCGCAGTTTGAACGATCTGCCCGAGTATAAAGACGTGATGAAGAGGCTTATGGAGCTGGGTACATACAACGTCAAGAGGGAAGATCTGTTCAGAGAAGTCAACCTCGCCGACGACTTTACGGGAGAGGTGTTCGGAGCCGACGACGCGGAAGCGGACGCCCTCAACGCCTCGGAGAAGGAGCTGGATAAACTGCTGCAAGAGGAGGAAGAGTTGCCCGACTTCCTGAAAGGTGAGGCGGAATTGGAGTATGTGGACGGAGAAAGGGATGCTGCCGCGACCGTTGCGGAGGACGGCGAAGGGCGATCGGATTCAGACGATGACAGGGAGCAGACAGAGGATATTGAATTTGGAGAAGAAGAATACGAGGACGATTCCGTAGATACGGGAGAGGACGACTTTAACGAAGAATTTGATGATGAACCTGATTCCGATGACGAGTAAAGCGAACATATAAACGGTATTTTCAACAAAACAGCCTCGATGGAAAGTCGGGGCTTTTTATTCGGATAAGTCATGTCACGGCAGGTTTAATTTTTGTCGCAAAAATTAAATCTGCCGATAATATGTCTATTTGCATATTTACCTTTACCCAACCGCGCCCGAACACTTTAAGCGGGCGGCAACGTGACGTTGCATCCCTTTTTGCCTTGAAGTGATAGTGCGTTAAGTTGAAGTCAT
>CALWRK010000045.1 GCA_944383935.1 uncultured Clostridia bacterium | reverse complement strand
AAGAAAACAGCTATGCTTTCCCATTTTACCTGTGCAAGGCTTTCTCGGGTGCAGCGTCACGCTGCTGAAAAAATCATCTCTTTTCCTCATTTCACCTCCAAATCCACCTTTACCTCAAAATCTATATTTCTGATATACAATTTATTTTGATTTTTTCGCCACTCCTCGCCATACTTGCGGTAGATATGTTCGCCCAAGTGGAAGATATCTATGTCCTGTTTTTGGCACTCTTCAAAGCACGCCAGCACCTGACCTCGGATACTTTCACATATACGTTCCCGCTCGCGTGTGCTCAAAGCGTTTACTATCATGCCGTCCTGCGCGGTGGGCAAATCGTTGCGCTTTACTTTGACGTCTATCTCCGAGGTGACGCTGTTTTCGGAGTTTACTTTCAAGCGACACTTGCTGTCGAGAATCACGACGTCGCGCTCCTGTGAACAGTCGGATACAAAAATTATCGTCCCGTCGTTGAGATTGCCCTTCACATAACTAAGCCCGCGCGAGGCGTCGTAGTCCAGTACAAAGGCGTATCCCTCGCGTGTGAGCACCAGGGTGCGCGACAAATCGAGCAACTGCGCGCCCTCGCTTCCCTCCTTATCGGGACCCACGGGCGAGTATTCGCAATTTTCCACCACCGCAACGGGCATAAAATTGGCTCCGCCTATATAATGGTAGTTGGCAAAATAATCCTTTATGACGCACGCGTTCACTCCCGCTTCTCGCTGCACGCCCTGCATCATGCGTTGCATATGGTAGGACGCCACGTCGTTTATCGGCACCTTGGCGGCTAGCACCTCTTTCGCCTTGCCCGAAGCCGCCACCAGCAGAGTGTTGTCCGCAAAATAGGGGGAACGCAGCAAAAATTTAAGCACATAGTCACTCTTGGAGCGCAATAAATCCTCTCCCAAAACCACCAGCGTACAGTGCGCCAAAGACGCCTTTACCCCCATGGATACGGAAAGTTTTTCCACCGCGTCCTGCATGGTTTCCCCCGAAGAAGTGAAGATCATAAAGTCGTTTCCTCCCGAAGCCGAACCTCCGCTTCTGGGCAGTATCACCTGCGCCGCCAGTTCTATGAGATCTCCGCTGCTGTCTACGGCAAGGCCCACGACTATGCCGCGATTTACTATGCTTGCATTATCCACGAGCAAATCGAATCCGATCAGCACAACCGCTATAATCAAAATTATCGCCCACTTATAGCCGCCCAGCCGCCTTACCCTTTGCCTTCTCTGCATTTTCCCTCCTCTCTCAACTGTTTTACATCCACTTTTGTGCTGTCAAACGGCACCGATTGCCTGTCGAAAATGCGCACCGCAAGATATACGCACGGCGGCAGAAGATACTCTATCGCGCCCACTATATACCTCACGGGCGAAGTGGCTATCTCATAGGAAACGTCCATATTCGTTATGCCGAAAAAGAGGGTGAGCGAGAGTGCCGCTCCCGCCGCCACCGCCGCCAAAAAGCGTTTTTTCAGATAGTAGGTCACGCCCTCCACCACCCCGTATACGATGAGCGCCAGCTTTATCACCGACATCATCAGCCACGAACACACGGTGGGGAAGTCCACCGTCCCCAAAAGCAGGGAGATGCGGTTGAATACGGCTATTTTGTTGAACGCGTTGCTCACCATGGCGCCGCCTCCGCCGTATGCGGTGGTGAAGATCACCATAAAGCCCACCGCCGCGACAAAACTTATGGCTATCATGATCGGGAGGCGCACCTTTTGAGCCTTGGCGGGGCGCGCCACCGTGAGGAAGAGGAAGGGAGTGAAATCCCCGAACCAAACCAAGTGCCTGTCGCAAGCCTTCATCACCTCCGCACCGAATTCAAGGGGCAAAAGATTGCCTATATCTCCTCTGAACCGGGCAAAGAGTACGTTGAAAAGCAAAGATACGGCTATAAACCAAAAAACTATCTGTGCCGTGCGCGCCAGTACATTGCCGCCTTTGTAGGCGATATACACAAGGCATGGCATATAAGCCAGCACTATAAGCCTCCAAAGCCCGTTGTCGAATAAGGTGGTGGAGATGTAGGACACCGCCTCGGCAGAAAGCACCACCGTCTTAAAATAGCTGGACGCGACTATCAGGGCGATGAACACCCCTTTGAGCAGGGGCGGAATATGCGCTTCAAGGAGGGACGTGCGCTTGATAACGCCGTATATTATCACAAATTCCATGACCTCTATGGTCATCAAATACGCCATTGCCAGCACCGCGCTTCTGCCCGCCGTGCCGGCGAAGTACTGCGGCAGCATGACCACTTTGAACGTAATGGACGCTATAAAAGCCAAAAGCGCTATTTGATTGGGATATACTACATTCGTGGTTTTGCCCATACTCACCTCCTGCGCACCCTGTTGTATGTGGGAATGGAATAGGGGCGCTCAATCATGTCACGCACGCTTTCTTTTATCAGCCCGTCCTGCCAATCCCTTTCTATGAGCGGCGCGAAAGGCGCGAGATAGGAGGTGCCGAAGCTGCGCAAATCCGCCAAATACGCTATGAGCGCGAGCACCGCCAAGATAAGCCCCATAAGTCCCGCAACTCCCGCGATCGCCACAAAGAGCACGCGCAATATACTGCCTGCATCCGTAGCGTCTGGCACGCAGTAAAGCCCTATCGTGGATATGGATATGACGAGTATGGCGGGCGTGGAAAATAATCCCGCATTCACCGCCGTTTCGCCCAGCACTATCGCGCCCACAACGGAGAGTGCCATGCCTACATATCTGGGCATTCTCACGCTGGCTTCATTCAAAATCTCGAAGATTATGAGTATGCAAAGCATTTCCAATGTGGGAGTGAAGGGAATGCCGTATATGGAATTCATTATGGATATCAAAAATTTTAGCGGGAACATTTGGTATTGATATTCTTGCAACGCCACATATGCCCCCGGCAGAGCTATCGCGAGCACGAGCGCCATAAGCCTGACCATGCGGATAAAGGAGGCGCGGAAAGATTTCACATAGTAATCTTCGCTGGCTTGGAAGTGCTCAAACAGTATAAACGGGACGGTGAGCGCCATGGGCGAGCCGTCCACCAGCACCGCCACCCTGCCTTCCAGCATCTTGGCGGCGATTATATCCGGCTTTTCGCTCGTGCCCACCTGCGTGAAGAGGGAGCGGTAATTGGTTTCCAAATACCTTGCCACATAGGAAGATTCCACTATTCCGTCTATGTTTATCCCCTCTATGCGCCTGACCACCTCGTCCACTACGTCGGGGGACGCCACCCCGTCTATATAACACACCATTATCGGCGTATCGGTATATTTCCCCGCAAACGTCTTTTTGAAAGTGAGCTTGGGCGTTTTGAGCTTGCGGCGGAGCATGGTCATGTTTATCTTCACGTCCTCCACAAATCCCTCTCTGGGACCGCGGAGCACGTTGGTCACGGGCGGTTCTTGTATGCCCCTTGTCTGGTACGCCCTTTCTGAAAAGATGAATATGCCCTCCGCTCCGTCTATTACGAGGGCGATGTCCCCTTCCGCCACTATTTTTGCCGCTTCTTGCGGCGTTTGCACTCTCTTCATGGGAGTGGTGAGCGCAGTTATCTGATTTATCACGTCCGCACAGGGGAAGGAGATACTCTCCAGCCTCTTTAAGGGGCGCAATATGCTGGATTCGAATCCTATCTTGTCCACAAATCCGTCTATATAGAAAAGCGCGGCGGCTTTTCCGCCCACGGTGAAGTCCATGCGCAGCACATCCGTATCCTTGGAAAATTCGCCCTGCAAGGCGTTTGCCGCTTTTTCGTACTCAATCATAAAACTGTTGTGTGCAGGGAGAGATATTTTATGAAAATTGCGCAAAGCATTTGCCAAAACGCGCGCCGCGATATATAATGTTAATACTATGAAATCATACGAATTAAGAGAAAAGTATTTGCAATTTTTCGCATCGAAGGGACACGCCATAATTCCTTCCGCTTCGCTCATTCCGGAGAACGACCCCTCCGTGCTGTTCACCACCGCGGGAATGCATCCGCTCGTGCCCTACCTGCTCGGGCAAAAGCATCCTGCCGGCAAGCGCCTAACCGACGTGCAAAAGTGCGTGCGTACGGGCGATATAGACGAGGTGGGGGACGCCACCCACTGCACCTTTTTCGAGATGCTGGGCAACTGGTCTTTGGGCGACTATTTCAAGAAAGAATCCATAGCTTATAGCTACGAATTTTTGACCGAAGTGCTGAACATTCCGCGCGAAAAACTGGCGGTCACCGTGTTTGCCGGCGATGAGGATTGTCCCCGCGACGAAGTGGCGGCAAACGCGTGGATGAGCCACGGCATACCGGCAGACAGGATATTCTACCTGCCCAAGGAACACAACTGGTGGATAGCTTCCACCACCGGTCCGTGCGGCGGCGATACGGAGATATTCGTGGATACGGGCAAAAAAGTGGAGGGCAACCCCTCCCCCGCGGAAGACGGCGGCAAATGGGTGGAGATATGGAACAACGTGTTCATGGAATTCTACCGCCACCCGGACGGCACCTATACTCCCCTTTCTCAAAAGAACGTGGATACCGGCATGGGCTTGGAGCGCACCCTTTGTATGCTCAACGGCTATAAATCCGTGTATGAAACAGACCTGTTCGCGGACATAATTCAGCGCCTTGAAAGGCTCAGCGGCAAGAAGTACGGCGATGACGAACATATCACTCGCGCAATGCGCATAATCGCCGACCATATGCGCACCGCAACCTTCCTTATAGGCGATGAAAAGGGCATCGTACCCTCCAATGTGGATCAAGGCTATGTGCTCCGCCGCCTGCTCAGGCGCGCAATCCGCTTTGCCCGCACCATAGACATAGACAGCGCCCTGCTCACGCAGATAGCGCAGATGTATATAGACAAGTACAAGGGCGTATACTCCGAGTTAGAAGCCAACAAGGACAAGATACTCTCTGAAATAGCTAAGGAAGAAGAGAAGTTCTCCAAGACGCTGGAAAACGGAATCAAGGAGATGGAAAAAGTCCTCAAATGGGTGCAGGGCGACACGCTCAACGGCAAGACCGCTTTCAGACTGTACGACACATACGGATTCCCCATAGAAATGACCGTGGAGATGGCTGCCGAACGCGGCTACAAGGTGGATATGGAAGGCTATAAAAAGGCTTTTGAGGACCACCAAGCAAAATCCCATGCCGGCGCAGAACAGAAGTTCAAGGGCGGACTTGCGGATACGGGCGAACGCACCGTATATCTGCATACAGCCACCCACCTGCTCCTTGCAGCGCTCAAAAAGGTGCTGGGCAAGGACGACATAAGCCAAAAGGGCAGCAACATCACCTCCGAGCGCCTACGCTTCGACTTCAACTTCGACCGCCCTCTCACCGATGAGGAAAAGAAGAAGGTGGAGGATTTGGTGAACGAACAGATAAAGCGTGACTTGCCCGTAACCTGCGAGGAAATGTCCATTGAAAAGGCGCGTGAAACGGGCGCAACGGGCGTGTTCGGCTCCAAGTACGGCGACGTGGTCAAGGTGTATACCATAGGCGACTTTTCCAAAGAGATATGCGGAGGTCCGCACGCGGAACACACCGGACAGCTCCATCACTTCACCCTGCTTAAAGAAGGCTCTTCTTCCGCAGGCGTGCGCCGCATCCGCGCAACGATAGACTAAATCATAAAATTCGGAGGATGAATTGTCAAACTAAGTGCAACAGAAAATAGAAAAAGTTCATATAAATCTGCTAGAGTATATATAGGCAAAAAAATACAAAAGGAGAAATATATGAACTACACACATCGATGAATGCCGGACCGAGAAAGGTTTTAGGTTATAAAACTCCGGCAGAATTGTTTGAAAATATCCTTCGCGAGTGTTGCATTTGATTTGACAATTCACTTCGCCCCTGCCCCGATTTTTCTATACCGTCCACTCGCTCCAAGCACTGAAAGAACCTTGAACCTTCTCCCCTCCGCCCGCCATTTTGCCACATCTTCTTTCCAAACCAAAAGGCGCAGCTTTCGCCGCGCCCGTGTAGGGTGATTCGGCTGTTGCCGAAATGTTACGACTTTACTATATCCCCCGTCTGTGCAATGAATGGTGTAGTCGCCGGTGACATGGTTTCATATAAGCCCCTTACTTATGGCATTCCATTGCGCTTTGGTGCCTTGGAAGGTTATGCTTGTAAGCGAGAGGCAACGCCCTACGCTCTTTTAAGTCAATGCAAGGCTTAATCGGGGCGCTGCCGGAAAGCATCCGTTAAAAACGCTCGACCATACCAGCAGCTAAGTTCAGAGGAACGCTTTTAGCGAGGGAGCGCGGAGCACTCCACCCCCGATAGACTTTGAGGCGGGTAAATTAAAAATATTTTTTCAATAATTTTTCCATCTCTTCTTCCGTGGGCTTGTTTTCTTCTTCTTTTTGCTTGGCGGCGGATTTGGCGCGCAAAATTTCGTCCAGCCGCTCCTTTACGGCTCGCATGGGATCGCCGGAGGCGGTGTGAATGCCCGTGTACGGCAAAAATTCCACGCCCGCCTTGCTTTCGGCTTGAATATCTTCGGGGACGTCGGTATCTTTCAACTCCTTTATGAGTTCTTCAAAACCGACATTCAAATCATCAATGCTTTCGCCACTACTTTCGCCACTTTGTTTCGAGCGCGCAGCAGATGCAGACCCATCCTTATTCACGTCATTTTCTTCGAACGCAAAACGAATGCTTTCTCCCTCGCCTGCGGGCTTACTTTCGGACAACTTCGCACGCGTATCGCCATGCATTTCACCTTGCGAAATGTCGTCTATGCGCCGCATATTCAGCTTTTTCGCCACCTCTTCGTCGGTAAGTCTTGTTTTTGCGGGCTTGGGCTTTTGAACGTGCGGAGTCGGCTGCTTTGTCATGTCCTCGGCAGTGCGCTCGAATTTCAAAAAGCTGTCAAAGCCGCTTATGTAGGACGGTTCGCCGTCACCGCCCAAAACTACGCGCTTGCCCGATCCCTTTAAGTATGTGAGCAGCGGAATGCAATCTACGGGCGCACATACGATGAAAAAGGCGTCCACAGCGCTATTGGTGCAAGAAATGGACACAGCGTCGATGACCTGCCTTAAATCTATCCTCGCCTTTTTCCTGTTATATAAAGGGACAGCTACGTCCGCCCCGACTGAGCGGATATAGCCGCCGAAACCGCTGTCACGCTTTGGATTGTATGAGTAAAACTTGCAATATGTGATATTGCCGTCCAGCTTTTTAAGCGCATCCACCATGGATTTGCAACTTGCACGCGTGGAATTTAAGTCTATAAGTACGGCGTAATTCATAATATCTCCTTATGGCTTTTTTATGCACTTTCAACTTATATACACGGTTTATATGCGAATTTAATACAAATTCGCCCGCTTTTCCGCCGTAATTTTCTAGATTTTTTCGTATGTATCTTTTATGCACTTATATCTAAAAAGACGTTGTACGCTCTTGCATATAGCGTCCTTTTCGCTTGTGAAAATATTTAACCTCTGTCCCTTTTTCCGAAGAACAGGTATTGCTGCGCATATCCGGACAGATCGCCATATAGGGCTATCAATTTATCGCGCATTTGTCTATTCGTTGCGCTACCGCCCAGAGTATCCCTATACACCTTTTTAATCCATGTATCTACGGGGAATACGTCCGTGCGGTGATAGCCGAATAAAAGAATACAGTCGGCGACCTTTGGACCCACGCCCAGGAGTGTGCACAGGTATTTTGCCGCCTGCGTTGTGGGCATATCCCTCACCGCATTCACATCGAACTTCCCATCCGCAACCGCGCGTGCGGTACTCGCCAAATAGGGAGCGCGATAGCCTGCGCCCAAAGCAAAATAATACTCTTCGCCTTTCTCTGCCATTGCCTCGGGCGTGGGAAAGGCGTGATATTCGCCCATATCTCTTCCCAGACCGCTGCACAGCCTCTCTATTATCCCCTTTATGCGCGGAATATGGTTGTTTGCGGATATTATGAAGGAGATTATCATCTCCCATGCGTCGTTGTTTAGTATGCGTATTCCGCCGCCATATTCCAAGCTCTCCGCCATATACGGCAAATTTTTCAACTCTTGCTTTATCTTGCCGTAATCCCTTTCCATATCGAAGAACTCACGCGTAAAATCTTTATCGCCGTAGATCACGGCTTTTTGCTCGTCTTGCGCCACTTTAAGCCGCTTATCACGGCTATACACCGTATACTCGCCCTCGCCCGTCTTGACATAGCGGAAAATCTGCCCGCAGTCGAGTATTTGGCGTATGTCGAAGTCCTTCAAATCGTCTACTATTATATATTCGTTTTCCATGCGTAAATTCACCGATATTTTTCTTTTTTGTCACATTATATCATAAATTGTCCGTCTTGACAAAATTTAATATACCCGAATTAAAAACTTCAAAAGCGCGGCAGGAACTTTCTCCTGCGATTTGCTTGCGACAATTTGCCTCGCCTGCATAATTTTGCTTAATTCCATAAAATTCTCCTTTTATTCCCTCAAAATTTATTGTCTAGTATAATTCGCTCAATAAAAACAATGGACGGCTACTGCCGTCCACCGATTATTTTTTTCGTTGTTTTGATTATCGTTCGTTATTGTGCCTGCTCGTAAACGCTGACCTGCTTTTTATCACGACCCAAACGCTCGAACTTCACAACGCCGCTGGCTTTTGCATACAGAGTGTCGTCGCTGCCAATGCCCACGTTCTTTCCGGGGTGGAACTTGGTACCGCGCTGTCTGACCAGTATGTTGCCTGCGAGGACGAACTGCCCGTCCGCCCTCTTCACGCCAAGACGCTTGGCTTCAGAGTCACGACCGTTACGGGTAGAACCGCCGCCCTTTTTATGAGCAAAGAGCTGAATCTTAATAAACATCGTCTTTTA
>CALWRK010000044.1 GCA_944383935.1 uncultured Clostridia bacterium | reverse complement strand
GGGGTGGTGAAGGTAATACCTTGTGGTATTATCAAGACGCACCTGTTCGAAAGAGGGTGGAAAGATGCCGCTATCAGCCGTTTGCCTCCCGCATTGATACGGCACAAAGCGAAAAATGAAAATGAACAGAGAGTTAAAAGTTTTCAAACTATGACATTTTCATTTTTCGCTTAATCAAAAAATTTTGGGTCTAGACAAGAGTAAAAAACTGTGCTATAATATTAAATGTAGGAAAATCTTTGGTTTAAGGATGACAAAAATGGAAAAGATAGCGATTATAGATCTTGGCTCAAATTCCGCTCGCTTGGTGCTTGTAGACATACTTGACGGCGGATATTTTTCTGTGGTGGATCAACTGAAAGAAATGGTGCGCTTGGCGCAGGACATGGAAGACGACGGCTTTTTGAAGCAGAGCAGGATATATCAGGCAATTAAGACATTTAAGATGTTCCGCAGGCTGTGCGACGCAAACAAGGTGGACAGGATATATGCCTTTGCCACCTCCGCCGTGAGGCGTGCGAAAAATCAGCGCGGTTTTTTGGATGAGATACTCGCGACCACAGGTATAAAGGTGCGCGTTTTGGACGAGAACGAGGAAGCTCAGCTCATCTATCAGGGCGTGATAAATTCCATGGATGTGCCGCGCGGACTTATAATGGACATAGGCGGAGGCGGCATACAATTCATCTACTACAACAGGCGCAATCTGCTGGGGCACGCCACTCTGCCCATAGGCGCGGTCACGCTTACGGAGATGTTTTCGGGCGAGGACCTCACCCCCGAAGAGCGCAACGATAAGATATACGCGTATGTGCGCGAGCAGCTGGACGGCGTGGAGTGGATGAACGACATCGCGCCCGACACCAGGTTGATAGGCGTGGGCGGGTCTTTCCGCAATTTGGGCAAGATAAGCCGTATGCTTAAAAAATATCCCTTGGACATGGCGCATAACTACGTTATTTCCGCCACGGAACTTCAGGGGATATACGCAAATATCAAAAAGCTGAGTTTGGACAAGACGATGAAGATAAAGGGACTTTCTTCCCTGCGTGCGGACATCTTCCCCGCCGCGCTTGCCGCCGTAAATGCGGTCACGGACAAGCTGGGTTTGGAGGACGCGGTCATCTCCGGCTGCGGTTTGAGGGAGGGGGCTATGTTCAGATACGCCGTGCCTTCCACAAACGAAAAGCCGCTTTCCGACGTGCTCGGGCACAGCATCTACAGTCTTCTCAACTTCTTCGGAGAGAATATCGAGCACGCCGAGCAGGTGTATAACCTGTCTGTACAGCTGTTCAAACAGCTGAAAGTGCTGCACAAGCTGCCCAGAGCATATGTGAGGGTATTGCGTACCGCCGCCATGCTTCACGACGCGGGCAACAGGATAAAGTATTACGATCACCAAAAGCACAGCGCATACATCATCTTGAACAGCGGACTGTACGGCATTTCGCAAAAAGATCTGATAATGGCGGCGTTCGTGGCGGAATTGCACCGCAAGGGAGAGCTGAGTATGCCCGATTTTATGCGCTACCGCGAACTGCTTACGGACGAGGACGTGGACGCCATATACAAGCTGGGCGTGATAGTGCGCATTGCGGAGAGTTTCGACAGGAGTATGTCCAGCGTGATAAAGACGATAACCTGCGACGTATTGGGCGACAGCGTGATTATGAAGACGGAAGCGGACGGAGACTGTTCTTTGGAGATAAAGGACGCCATGCAAGCGGGCGCAAATTTCCGTAAGGCATATAAAAAGAATCTGCAAATTTTATAAGATATGGTGATATTGGCATCTACCTCTCCGCGCAGGCGGGAGCTTTTGGCGAGGCTTACGCGCGATTTCGCGATACAACCTCCCGAAGTTGAGGAGAAGACAACTAAAAACAGGCCGTCCGACGTATGTATGCAACTGGCGCGGATAAAGGCGGAAAGCGTGGCGGCAAAGCATCCGCACGAGTTGGTGCTGGGCTGCGATACCGTGGTGTTCTTCCGCGGCAGTTTGATAGGAAAGCCCAAAGATAGGGCGGACGCGGTGAACATCCTCAGCACACTGAACGGTAAATTCCACTATGTGTATTCGGGCGTGTGCCTGATAAAGGACGGAAGGGAGGAAAAGGCGTACGCCGTGTCCCGCGTGAAGATGAAAAAGATGTCTTTGCGAGAAGTGGAGGAGTATGTGGATAGCGGTTCCCCCATGGATAAGGCCGGCGCATACGGCGTGCAGGACGGCGTGGTGGAACGCTATGACGGCGAATACGAGAATATCATGGGCTTGCCGCTCAAACTCATAGGCGGCATGGAGCTGTGGAAGGAAAGATGAAGACTATAGATTTGGTAATAAATATAGGCACCCGCAATACCGGCATATATCAGCAGGGCAGAGGTTTGATAATAAAAGAGCCATCCGCCGTGCTCATATCCAACCGCGGCGGCAAGATGACGCTGGTGGAAAGCGGCAGGGCGGCGGTACAGGCGCCGGTGGACGCGAAAGAACAGCTCCTCTATCCCATAAAAGAGGGGGCTGTGTTTCACGAACGCGCCGCCGTGCTCATGTACAAGGAGTTTATAAGCAGGGTGCTCCCATTTTCCCCTTTCAAACCCAAGGTTAGGGCCATTGCCAATATCTCGTGCGGGCTCACCGCCGTGGAGCGCAGAGATGTGGAAAATGTGCTTATTAGGGCGGGTGTGGGAGAAGTAATCCTGCTGGAAAGTCCGCTTGCGGCTGCGGAGTTTTTGGGGCTTGACTACGCCGTTATCGTGGATATAGGCGCAGGTAAGACGGAAATAGCCGTGACCTCGCCCTCCGGCATACTCTCCGGTTGCAGCGTGAATATAGGCGGGGACGCGATAAATCAAGTGATAATGGATTATGTGACGGACGTGTTCCGCCAGAAGATAAAATTTTCCACTGCGGAGAAGATAAAAAAGAGCATACTCTCCTTTTCTCCCGCGGACAATGCCTCTTGCGTGGTGGAGAGCCGCAGCATACAGGCAGATTCCGCGTCCAACCTCAAATTGGAATCGCGCGGCATACGCCAGGCGGTGGCGCCGCTTATAGACAAGATAGCGGAGGCGATAGTCGCCGTGTGCGCCCAGATGCCCACCAATATCTACGAGGATGTGGCGGCTTCGGGAATGCACTTATGCGGCGGTTCGGCAAACATTCCGGCAATAGACAGGTATCTTGCCGACAAGCTGGAATGGGACGCCTATGTGATAAACGAGCCGGATAATGCCTGCGTGATAGGCGCGGCGCACTTCTTCGACAACCCCGGCAAGCTGGGCAGATTGCTCAATCTGAAAAATTTGCGCTGATGAGTACGGCATCCGAGGCAGAGCGCAGCATCATCACCACATACCGCAAGCGGATATGGGGCAGATTCGTGCGCGGAGTAAAGGAATTTTCCATGGCAAACGACGGGGACAAGATAGCCGTATGTATCTCCGGCGGCAAGGACAGTATGCTGCTTGCCAAGTGTATGCAGGAGTTGCAGCGCCATTCGCTCACCAAATTCGATTTGGAATTCATATGTATGGACCCCGGCTATGCCCCCGCCAATCGCGAACGGATAGAGCAAAACGCCGCGCTTTTGGATATCCCCGTAAAGATATTTGCTTCCGACGTATTCGCCGTATCGGAAAAATTGCGCGCGGACAAGCCCTGTTATCTGTGCGCGCGTATGCGCCGAGGCTTTCTGTACGAGCGCGCCAAAGAGCTGGGTTGCAATAAGATAGCGCTCGGTCACCACTTCGATGACGTGATAGAAACGCTGCTCATGGGCATAATTTACGCCGCTCAAATAGGAGGAATGCTCCCCAGGCTGAAATCCACCTCCCATCCCGGCATGGAGCTTATCCGTCCCCTCTACTATGTGCACGAACAGGATATAATCACATGGAGCAAACGGCACAATCTGCAATTTTTAGACTGCGCTTGCCGCTTTTCCGCACGAGTCAAAGACGACGACTCCCTATCTAAGCGCAAGGAGATGAAAAATTTGATAGAATCGCTGCGCAAGGGCTACCCCAACGTGGACATAAATATCTTCCGAAGTATGTATAACGTGCACGCAGACACCCTCATAAGTCACGACTTTATGGGACAAGAGCACTATTTTACGGAGAGATATGGGGAGAAGAGGGAGGAATGATTTTTTTTCGGCGCGAAATAACTATATAGCGTCCGAATACCCCGAAAAAACAGTACTCTTTCCCTTTCTTTCCGCAAAATCCGCGCAATTTCCCGTTCATTTTTCTATTTTCCGTAGATATATCGTGTTATTATTTTGCCATGAGTAATACCGTGGTTGTAACTTCCGGAAAGGGCGGGGTGGGCAAGACCACCGTCACCGCCAGCATGGGTTTTGCCCTGGCGGCGCGCGGAGTGAACACTCTGCTCATCGACGGAGATGTGGGATTAAATAATTTGGATGTCGCCTTAGGAATGGAAAATCGTGCCGCATACGATATGGCGGACGTCATGACGGGCAAATGCAGGGTGGCGCAAGCCATCTTGCAGGTGCCCGGCTATCCCCTCTATATCATGCCCTCCGCGCACGCGGTATACAGCGAGCAGATAAAGGCGGGGGATTTTCGCGCGCTCATCGCCCGTTTGGGAGGCAGCTTCGACTACATCCTAATAGATTGTCCGGCGGGGATAGAGGGGGGATTTCACCGAGCGGTCAGCGCCAGCGAATACGCCATAGTCGTCACCACTCCGCACGTTTCCGCCGTGCGCGACGCGGATAAGGTGATAACCTTGCTCTCCGGCTACGAGTTGCGCGGCATAAGTCTTATCGTAAACCGCGTGCGCGGCGATCTTTTGGCGAGGGGAGAAACGCTGGAACCCAAGGAGATAAGCAGACTTTTGCGCTATCCGCTTTTGGGCGTTATACCCGAAGACGACGAGATAACGGTATGTTCCCAGTTGGGCAGGATAGGTATGGCGGAGAGTTCTTCCCGCGCGGCTTTTGAGATGGCGGTGGGTAATATGCTCACGGGCGAGGGCAGGATATACGACCCCACCGCCAAATACCGCGGCATAATCGGCGCACTGCGCAGTCATTTCAGGAGGAGGGCATGACGGACATCGGGGATATGGCGGCAAACAGGCTGCGCCGCCTGCTGCTTTCGGACAAATCCGCCCTGCCCGCCGGATTTACGGAGGTGGTGAGAAGGGAAGCGGAGCGCACTTTGAGCGGGTATATGGACTTAAAAGGCAGGGTGGACGTACTGATAGATGTGGACGAGAGCGGACTTTACCGCATAGAAATTCGCGCCGCCGCGGAGGGAATAATAGCGTGCAAGAGGATATGAGCATATTCGCGTATGCCCCGCCATATACTTTACCAAAGCAATGGAGGTGGACATATGAAATATGACGAATTCAAAAGCAGCGCCGTGAGCTATCCGGGCGACAACATCAAGGTAAGATACAAGAAAAAGCGCAAGGTAAATTTGCTAGACGTGTTTATCGTGCAGGCAGCCATATGCGTGGCGGTAAGCTGCGCGGTGCTTATAACCCGTTTTGTGACAATGGCATAGTGAAAATCCGCATCCATCCCGCGTTTATCGCGGCGGCGCTGCTCTTCATCTTCACGGGCAATGCCGTCGCTTTCTGCGCCTATACGGTGGCAATTATCGCGCATGAAATCGCTCACTCGCGCATGGCGGCGCTACGCGGCTATCGCATGGGAAGCATAACCCTCATGCCGTACGGGGGAGTGATAAACGGCGGAGAGAGATATGCGCGCGCAGACAATATCCTCATCGCCCTCGCGGGGCCCCTCTTCAACGCGGCGGTGGCGCTGCTCATCGTTGCCCTCTGGTGGCTGTATCCCTCGCTGTATTCCTATACGCTGGATTTTTGCGTCGCAAACGTGGCGCTTTGCGTGATAAACCTGTTACCGCTTTATCCGCTGGACGGGTCTAGAGTGGTGTACAGCCTTGCGAAAAACAAGTTGCGCGCGCTCAAAGTTTTAAGGGCGCTGGGTATCGCGGGCGGCGCCTTACTCATCGCATACAACATTATATCCGTCTTTTACACATACAACCTCACGGCGGGTATGATGGGCGTATTTTTGATTTACGGGGCGGTATTCGGCACGGGAGAAGAATCTTATGCGCACGTCGCGGAGCGTTCTCCGCTGACCAAAGACTTTGGCGAGGGCGTGGAAAAGCGCACCATGTATGTGGACGAAAACATCCCCTTGCTCAAACTTTTGCCCATGGTAAGGAGGGACGCGCTCACGCAGTTTATCGTGCTGGATTCAGACGGCAGACAGAGGGGCGCGTTCGATGAAGAAAAATTGAAAAATTTATGTGTGGACAATCCTCTGACCACTCCCGTATATGAAGCTCTCGGGATGTCCAAAGCGTGCAAAATCGCACATAAGGAGTAAAAATTCTGATAAATAGCAATCTTAGGGCGGCTATAAGTCCGAAATCCCTCACTCTCGCGCATATATAAAAACGCTTGAAATTTTGCGGCAAATGTGCTATAATCATGTACATATGAAAAATATCCTCATAGACGTTCATTTCAGCTCCACGAATGTCGCCGTCGTAGAGGAAGGCACGTTGGTGGAATTTTGGGTAGAAAGGCGCAATAATGCCAATCTCGTAGGCAACATCTATAAGGGCAAGGTGAAGAATTGCCTGCCCGGGATGCAGGCCACTTTTGTGGATATCGGCAGGGAGCGCAACGGCTTTTTATACGAAGGGGACGTCATTGTTGACGGGGAGAAGATAGCCGGCGCGTCGGGGATGCACTATCGTCCGGGGGACGACATCCTCTGTCAGGTGCAAAAGGACGAATTCGGAAACAAAGGCGCCAGACTCACCACTAACATAACCTTGGCAGGCAGGGTACTGGTGCTCATGCCTCAGATGGACTATGTGGGCGTATCGCGCAAGATAACCGATGAAGCGCGCCGCCGCGAACTCACCGACTATGCGCGCGAGCTGCGTCCGGAGGGGTGCGGAGTTATTTTGCGTACTCAATCGGAAAGTTGCTCCCGCGAGGAGATAGCGGAAGAGATGGAATACCTCTATTCCAAGTGGCAGGAGGTGAAGAGGAAGAACGTCATCTCGCACGCTCCCGCCCTCTTGCTCAGGGAATCGCCCGTGGCGGTACGCGCCGTGCGCGATATGCTGCGCGACGACGTGGATAAGGTCATCGTAAACGATAAATCACTCTATGACGAACTCATAAAGGTGAGCAAATATATCTTGAAGAGGCGTCCCGACTTGTACGAATTCGACTCTTCTCAGCGTTCTCTTTTGAGGAAATACGACCTAACCGAACAGATTAAGGCGCTCACCAAGCGCAAAGTCACCATGAAAAACGGGGCTTATTTGGTCATAGACCGCACGGAAGCGCTCACGGTGATAGACGTGAACACGGGCAAATATGTGGGCGGACGCAATTTGGAAGAGACGGTGTTTGAAACCAACTGCATCGCGGCGGAGGAGATAGCCAAGCAGCTGAGGGCGCGTAATATAGGCGGCATAATAATCATAGATTTCATAGATATGGAATCGCCCGAGCATACGGAAAAGGTGCTTGATATATTGAACACACACCTTGCAAAAGACAGGAGCAAAACGGTTGTTTTGGGCGTAACCAACCTGGGACTTGTGGAGATGACGCGCAAAAAGACGCGCTCCATGCTCGAATCCGTCATGTTGCAGGAGTGCCCCTACTGCGGCGGAGAAGGTCATGTATTCAGCAGCGAACACGTCATCATGGAACTGAGAGAAAAACTTTACGACGTAATAAACGAGGATGTGCACGCGGTGAAAGTCACCCTTGCAGAGAGCGTATTCAACCGCCTCATATCCCAGCACTATCTCTCGCGCGAATGTTCGGGCGTGTGGAAGGACGTGATGATCTACGCCATTCCGGACGAGAATATGCACATAGAAAAATACAAGATCGAGATAGATAATTCCAGCGTACTCTCTCTGCCCGATACGGCAAAACTCATCTGTTGAAAATTTTCGTCAAATTCTTGACTTTCGCCTTGCGAATATGATATCTTATATAACGAGCCGCATGGAGAAGGCTTTTTTAAGCACGCAATGTGCGCCTTAACAGCGAGACCGGGAAGAGGAGGTAAATCTTAATGTATGCTATTGTAGCCACGGGCGGAAAGCAGTACAAGGCTGAAAAAGACCAGGTTATCAAAGTGGAAAAGATCAAAGCCGAAATAGGCGATGTCGTAGATCTGCAAACTCTGATGCTGGTTGACGGCGATAAGGTTATCGTCGGCGAAGCAGCCGGTGCCGTAAGCGTCAAGGCGGAAGTGGTTGCGCAGGACAAGGCAAAGAAGGTCGTCATCTTCAAGTATAAGTCCAAGAAGAACGAGCGCAAGCGCCAAGGCCACAGACAGCCCTACACCGCGTTGAAGATCAAGGAAATTACCGCTTAATGACGAGCGTCGTTATAAGCAAGGTAAAAGGCCACGTCGTATCCGTGCAATGTGAAGGTCACAGCGGATACGCACCCGAAGGAGAAGATATCGTCTGTGCCGCATTATCATCGGTAATTCAGACGGCGGTCCTCGGGGTGTTCCGTGTGGCAGGCGTAAATGCCGATTATCGCACGGACGAAGACAAGGGAAGTTTATCTTTCACCTTGGGCAAGATGACGGAAAGAGAGCGCCACGATTGCGACGTAATTCTGGAAACCATGCTCTTGGGAGTGGAAGATCTATATGAAGGCTTCTCTGCATTCATTAAGTTGGAGGTAAAAGACGATGTTTATTAAGATTCAGCTCTTTGCTCATAAAAAGGGCGGCGGTTCTACCCGTAACGGCCGTGACTCTGAAGCCAAGCGTCTTGGCGTGAAGAGGGCGGACGGGCAGTTCGTCCTCGCAGGCAACATACTGGTCAG
>CALWRK010000043.1 GCA_944383935.1 uncultured Clostridia bacterium | reverse complement strand
CGAAGAGAAGCGCATTTGCGAAAATTGCGAAAAGGAAGAAACACAAGTAATAGAAGCCACGGGTCACAGCTGGGGCGAATGGGTGACCGCCAAGCAGCCCACTTGCACGCAAGAGGGCGAGCAGGAGCGCACTTGCGCAAATTGCAACCATACGGAAACGCAACCCGTGAGTGAGCTCGGTCACGATATGCAGCATATAAAGCCCACCGCCGCAACTTGCACGCAGGCGGGCAACATAGAATATTATTACTGCAACCGTTGCGGCAAATATTTCTCCGATCAACAGGGCTTGAACGAGATAACGGGGGAAAGCATTGTTACGCCCGCCCTCAACCACAACTGGGGCGAGTGGGTGACGGATAAGGACGCCACTTGCGAAGAAAGCGGTCACCGCTACCGCACTTGCACAAGGTGTGATTCAAAGCAGGAAGAAGCGATAACCGCCACCGGCCACAGCTATAACTCGGCCACTCACGTCTGCGCAAATTGCGGCGACATACAAGAAACGCAGGATCTCGTCTTTGCGCTCGCTTCGCCCGAAGTATATCCGGGAGGGTCGTATGTGCTCACCTCCACCGGCGTAAATAGGGGAGAGATAGTCCTGCCCGCGACATACGAGGGCAAGCCGGTAACGGGCATAGCGAGCGGAGCCGTATTAAGCGGCGTTACGAGTGTGCAGATCCCCAATACGCAGACCTTCTACATATACGGCGGCGCATTGGCAAGCACTGTCACCCGCATCAACTACTTGGGCGATATAGACGGCTGGGCGCAGCTGTACTTTGAAAGCGGCTGGGCGCAGGGTAAATATACCTTATATACTTTAAGCGGAAGCAGCTTTGCCGCGGCGAAAGACGTGACTATCTCTTGCGACTACATCGCCGCATACGCCTTTGAAAATAACGGCGGTTTGGGTTCGGTCACACTTGATAGATATAACTTATATATATGGCACTTTCATCGCCACCCCTCGTGAGGTGAGTTTGAAGTGGGAAAATACAGAGGGAAGAACCGCCGGGGACGGCAAGACGGTGACCGCCACCGCCGGCAATATCTACTCCAAGGGATCGGACAGCATTCAAGTTGTGGTGGAGGGAGGAGATTCTTCCACCCCCGGCGCTCATATCGCCACCGCGGTGAGCTTAACAGGCAGCGGCGCAACAAACTACAAGCTCCCGGCAAACGCGAGCGTTGAGTACGTTATAGCCGCGCCTCAGGGCGGAATATCCGCGAGCATGGACGGCTCCCATACCTACGGCGAGCAGATAGAAGTGCAGGTACACGTTCCCGCGGCGAGCGGCAGCGTGACGCTTATTGCCCAAACTCCATACGGCGACATAACTCTTGCAAGTCAAGAGGTGAGCGAAACAAACTTCACCCTCACATATAACACGACGGAAAAACTCCTTCTCCCCGGTGAGTACACCTTTAAGGTGAAGTACGCAAGCGGCGCCGAGAGCGCGGAATACACCCTGCAAAGCGCCCTCACTGCCCGCACGCTCACGGTGAGCAAGGGCGCAACTGCCCCCGCGATAAGCGGAGCGGCGGAGAGCGACAAAGAACTGCTCACACTAACATATAAGACGAGCGGAGCAACTTTCTACGATATCCGCCTGCACGACAAGGACGGCGTAACCTCCGCCTTCTACACGTTTAACAAGAGGGTAATATAGTCAAGAAAGCGAAAGTATTGCGGCGGCTGTCCTATCGGGCAGCCGCTTTTTTATATGGTAAGAAAATTGTAAGAAAGTTTTCATAAGGTCGCAATAATTGACCGTTACAATATAGTTGTAAAAGCAAAAAGGAGGCTTTGAAATGGGCGTTACGATAGCACTTACCGGCGGCAGCGGTCATATGGGCGCGGCGGTCACGAAGCAATTAAAGACGTTGGAAGGGGTGGATGAGATAAGGTTTTTACTGCTCAACCATCGCCGTGAGCACAAATTCTTTGCACGCGCAAAGCGCGGCGCCAAGTGTCGCATGGTGGCGATTTACGGGGATATATCCGATAGAGAAAAGTGCAAAAAGCTGGTGGAGGGCGCCGACTATGTGATAAATTTAGCGGCGGTAATTCCTCCGCATTCGGATAAGGACCCTCAGGCGAGCTATAACTGCAACTGGATAGGCGCGCGCAATATAGCCGATTGCGTGTACGAGGCAAATCCCCAGCCCAAGCTGATACACTGCTCCACCGTGGCGGTGTATGGGCATCGCAACTATCTGCATCCTTGGGGCAGAGTGGGAGACCCGCTTTTGGTTTCCCCCTTCGATAACTATGCCGCGCACAAGAAAAAGGGCGAGAGATATGTGCTGGAAAGGGGCATAAAGACGTGGGCTGTGATACGTCAGACGGGTATGCTCTACAAGAATCTGCTCTTTTGTAACCTCAACGACGGATTGATGTTCCACACCTGTCTTAACGTACCGCTGGAATGGGTGAGCGATACCGATAGCGGCAGGCTGATACATAACATCATACAAAAGGACATGAAAGGGGAGTGCGACGATTTCTGGCGCAAGTGCTATGACATAGGCGGCGGAGAGGGCAATCGCAACACCGGATTTGAAACTTTCGACGACTGCTTCAAGGAGCTGGGGCTGGACACTAAAAAGGTGCTTTCGCCCGAGTGGCATTCCATTCGCAACTTCCACGGCATATGGTTTGAAGACAGCCGCGTGTTGGAGGATATGTTCCATTTCCGGCACGACAAAGCCACTACCTATTGGAAGGAAGTGTTTGACTCTCGTCCCTTCTTCCGCTTGGCTAAGATAATGCCGGAGGGACTTATCTCCAAATTGTTTTTGAAGAGGCTTTTGAAGGATTATAATGCTCCGCGTAAGTGGATAAAGGACGGAGAGAAAGGACTTATAAAGGCATATTTCGGGTCCAGCCTCAACGTAGACTGCATGATAACGGATTGGAAAGAATATCCCCTGCTCGCCGAGGGCAGAGTAGTGGGCGGCAGCGTGGATTATAACGCCATGCGCGATGAAAACAACGTAAAGGCGATGGGTATGCACCTCGATCACGGCTACGACGAGAACAAGCCGGATAGCGAACTGGATATAGAGGATATGAAACAAGCCGCGCTTTTCCGCGGCGGAGAGTGCCTTTCCGAAAGCATGATCAAGGGGGATTTGTACACTCCGCTCAGGTGGCGCTGTCACGACGGACACGAATTCACCGCCATGCCTTACACGATAATCAAGGCGGGACATTGGTGCGAAGAGTGCGAGCCGCTGGGACAGTGGGATTTTGACAGACAGGCTAGGTTTTCTCCTTTTTATGCTCAGGTGTGGTACGACAGCCATGCCAAGGGGGAGAGATATATCTACTGCTACGACGAAAAAGGACAGGCAACTTTCAGAACGTTTGAGGAGGCGTGAGCATGAAAAGAGTGGGAATATATTGTTTTTCCGCAACGGGAAACACCCTAAGAGTATGTAAATTGATAAAATCAGAGTTGGAAGCGCTGGGAGCACAGGTAGATATGGTAAGCGTGGAGGAGGGATATTCTTCGCAAAAATCTCCGCTTGACTACGATGCTTTCGCCGTGGCGTATCCCGTGCACGGCTTCAACGCTCCGGCAAACGTGGTGGAGTATGTGAAGAATTTTCCCGAGGGGAACAAGGGATACTACATAATAAAAAGCTCGGGAGAGCCCGCCCCCGCCAACCGTGATTCCTCACATCAGATTGTGGGGATACTGCGCAAAAAAGGATATGAGATGATGGACGAATTTCACTACGTCATGCCCTACAACATGATCTTCCGTCACAGTCAGGACATGGTGGATATGATGTGGAAGAGGGCGCAGGATGCCGCTCCCTTTGACGCCAAGGAGATATTCGAAGGGGGAAAGGGAGAGATAAAGCAAAAGCTCAGACACAAATTCATCTCCCGCCTCTTCACGATAGAGCACGGCGGTATGCGCCTTATAGGCAGAGGGTTCAAGGTGGATATGGAAAAGTGTATAAAGTGCGGCAAGTGCGTGAAAAATTGCCCCATGCACAACATATCTTTCGATGGAGAGAAGTTCACTTTCGGCAAAAGTTGTTTGGGCTGCGTGCGCTGTTCTTTCAACTGCCCGGTGAACGCGATAAAGATCTCCGTTTTGGAAGGATGGAAGGTGAACGGTGCTTATAAGATAGGAAACGGCATGGAATACGACGAGAGCAAGGTGTGCAAATATTGCAACAAATCGTATAAGAGGTATTTTACCGAAGAGGGCGGAAACAGCATAGAAAAGCAGCGTTGACGGAATAAATGCGCCGTAAATATTGAAAACGCGATAAAAGTGTGGTAAACTGAATAAGTGGTGATATTATGGAAAACAAGAAGATACTGGTAGCAGAGGACAATACCGAATTGTCCGACATGGTGCGTAATTACCTGCTTAAAGCGGGACATTCCGTGTATCAGGCTTTCGACGGGTTGCAGGCGATAGATCTGGCAAAGGCAGTCAAGCCCGATCTCATCCTGTTGGACATCATGATGCCCATATGCGACGGATTCGAGGTGTGCGAAACGGTCAGGAAGTTCATGAATGTGCCCATCATCATAATCTCCGCCATGGTGGATGAAGACACCAAGCTGAGGATGTTCGATTTGGGTGCGGACGACTACATGACCAAGCCCTTCTCTTTCAAGGAGATGGTCATGCGCGTGAACGCCCAGCTCAGGCGGTATTATGAATTTTCGCCCGTAAAGCAGAACAAGCGCACTTACGGCAGACTCACCATTTGTTCGGACAGGTTTGAAGTAAAGGTGGACGGGGAGGAGATAAATCTTTCTTCCACGGAATTTCGTCTGCTGGATTTTCTCACGAGCAATGAAAACAGGATAATGACCAAACAGCAGATAATAGACGCCGTTTGGGGAGAGGACGACTACATAGACGAAAACACCGTAGCCGTAACCATCTCGCGTTTGAGGGATAAGCTGAACAAGCTGGGCGTAAACGGAATCGTCACGGTGTGGGGCTTCGGATACAAATGGCAAGTTTTATAGTCAACGACTACATTTTGCAGGAGATAGACAGGCTGTATAGGGGTAAAAACTTGGATAAGCCGGTGGAAGTGCGCGGCAATATCCGCCAAAGAAAGATACTCTATCACCTCAACGACGCCCGTCTGCACCTGCTTCACGAGAGGGCAAAGGTTACCAAACAGCTGGAATACGCCTCAGTCACCGTGGCGGGGGTGCTGCACGACCTTAAAACTCCCATGGCGCTCATCGCCGGATACGCCGAATGTGCGCAGGACGGGATAGGGGATAAGGACTATCTTCAACTCATACGCGACACCGTGGACAAGTTGCAGGGGATAGTGGACAGCGTATCCGTGCCTCAATCCTTTGCCGCCCGCGACGACATAGATGTCAAGGAGTTTGTCAGCGGCAGACCGTACTTTTACGCGGAATTCAATCGTTATCGCGAATTGGTGGAAGAGCGCGGCATAAAATATGTGATAGGCAGGCTTCCCGGCATAACGGAATGGTTTTGCCGCAACTCCGCGAGCGTGGGTATGTATGTCAATAAAAAATTGATTGATAGGGTGGTTCAGAACATAATCACCAACGATCTCAGATATACTCCGCGCGGAGGCATGATCAGGGTCATATTCAGTAAAGGCAGGCAATATTTTTATATCAGAGTGAGGGATAACGGCTCGGGCATTAAAAAAGCGGACATTCCCTTCATCTTCGACCGCGGTTTTCGTTCGGACACGCGCGGCAGCGGCAACAAGGGCTTGGGACTTTATATGTCAAAGGATATAATCGTGCGCCACGGCGGCGATATACAAGTAAAGAGCAAACAGGGCAAAGGCACGGAATTTACTATAAAACTGCCCATCGTCCCGCTTATGAAATGAGGAAAAGGTTATGATAGTTACAACTTCTCTGCTGCTGAAAAAAGCCAAGGCGGGAGCGTACGCCGTACCCGCGTTGAACGTGGACAATTTGGAGAGCGTCATGGGCGTACTCCTTGCCGCAAAGAGCACGGGAAAGAGCGTGATAATTCAGACCATACCGCGCACTCTGGCATACGGCGGAGAGGGCAGTTACATCGCGATGGTAAGGGCGTTGTATGACGGCGGCGCGGACATAGCGATGCACTTGGATCACGGCGGCGACGAGGGGATATGCGCTCGCTGTATCGAATCGGGATATACTTCCGTTATGATAGACGGGTCCGCGCTCCCTTTTGAAGAGAATGTCGCCCTCACAAAGCGCGTGGCGGATTTCGCCCACAGCCGCAATGTGTCTGTGGAGGGGGAGTTGGGCACGATAGGCGGCAAGGAGGAAACGGCGGGAAGCGTGAGTTACACCGATCCTAAGCAGGCGGAGGAGTTCGCCGACTTGACGGGAGCGGACAGCCTTGCGGTGGGAGTGGGCACGGCGCACGGAGTGTACAAGGGCACGCCCCGCATAGCCGTAGACAGGATATACGAGATAGCTTCGCGCACGGATGTTCCGCTCGTATTGCACGGCGCAAGCGGACTTTCTCGCGAGGTGGTGCGCAGCTGTATAGCGGCGGGGATATGCAAGATAAATTTTGCAACTCAACTGAGGCAGGCGTTCACGAGCGCGCTCAGGCGCTCCCTTGCCGCACATCCGGAAGCCTTTGATCCGAAGCTGTATTTGCCGGACGCGGTGGAGGCGGTGAAAAATGCCGCGGAAGAGATAATTGACTTGTGTTACAGTTAAAAACCGCCGTGAGGCGGCTTTTTTACATTAAAATGCGGATCGTTCAGCGTTTTATCATTCTGAGGTCGCTGCCTATTATCCTCTTATATGAAGAATAGCGCTTGTTGAACAGGCGGGAATATATGCGCTCCCCGTAGCGGTCGTTCAGCTCGGAATTGTCCAGATTTGTGGTTATCATCACGCTTTTACCTTCGGAAAGGCGGGTGTCGAAAATATCATACATATACTCCAAAGTGACGTTTTTGTATATCTGTTCGGTGCCCAAATCGTCTATCATGAGCATATCCGCGTCCAAAAATTCGTCCAGGATATGCGCTTTTACGCGCAAGTCGGAGGTGTGGTATTCCAGCAGTTGTTTATTGAACCTGAAAGCGGTGGTAAAGCATACCGTATAACCCCTATCCGCCAAGGCGTTGCCCACGGCTGCCATCAGACAGGTCTTTCCGCTGCCCACGTTTCCGGAGAGGATGAGGCACTTGACGGGCGTATCGGGAAATTCGTCGGCGAATTTTTTATACAGGGAGTATGCCTTGTCCAGCGTCTTTTGCTGCGCACAGTCCATGGAAGATACCGCATTGTCTTTGAAGCGGAAGGGCGGGAGCGCGCCGCGAGATTTGTTCTTTACCAGTTCGTTGAACAGCCTCTTTACGCAGGCGCATACTTCGCCGTTCGCCCGTCTGCCCGTATCTTCGCACTCCGGGCAGGTAAAGGCGGGCGTTATGCTCAGTTTGTGCGCTTTCAGCCACTCATCGCGCTTTGAGGTCAACTCTTTGAGTAGGGCGGAATTCTCATCCTCTCTTCCAGAAGCGGCGTTATAAGCCACTTGTACGGAAAGGGAGCGTACTTTGTCGTCCAGCGCCGCAAAAGTTGCGTCCTTACGCGCCTTTTCCCAGTCGAGGCGGGCGCGCTCGAAAGCGCTCCGTCTGCGACGGGAGAGTATGGTTGTTATGCTGCTTTTTACGTCTGCCATGCTTAAAACTCTTCAAAATCGTCCGGATCGCCCAAGAAGGCGTCCAGCTGTTGTTTGGTGTATGTGCGTTCGTTTGCGAATTTTTGAGCGCCGGATTTGGGGGCGTCGCCCAGCCTTTCCGCCTCTTCCACCGTGGTTATATTGTGCCTCTTCCATGCAGCCAAAGTGTTGCCCACGCGGGACATCGCTCCCGGCATACCCTGCGAGAGTGAGGCGGCATAGCGTATCACATCGTCGGAAAAGCCCCAGTTGTCCGCCCATACGCCGTATAGGTCGCGGTCGTTTGCGGTGACGTTGCGCGAACTGCCCGTGGCGGCGATTATGCTCGCAATCACCTCGTCGCGTGCGGCGCAGCCAGCCAAATATTCGTCTATGGAAGAAGCGGATAGGCAGCCTTCTTTCAGCATCTTATTCACCGTGGAACTCATGCCCTCCATCGTCTTTACGCCGCGCACGAAGCATTGGTCGGCTATCTTCAAAAGCGCGTCCCGTTCAAAGCCCTTTGCCAGCCAGGGGGAGATATATACCTCCGCCGCCCGATCGGGATTTTCGCACCACAGTCCCATATGCTTGTATATCTCTCTTGTTAGAGTGCGCAGTTTGCGCCTGTTTTCGTTGTAGTCGTCTATCTGTTCGCGGGTGAACAGGGAGAGGCGGAAGTACATATCCAGCATATTGTCCAGTTTGTTCATGCCGCCCTTGTTCTTGCAGCTTGCCGCGACGTGCAGGATTACATCGTCGGTAAAGCCCCAACTCTCCGTCCATTTCATATACATCTGCTTGTCGTCGAAGTCGGGGGTGCTTTTCCTGCCGAGAGCCGCCATCAGTTTGCGCAGTTTGTCGGAATTTTCCTCCATTTGTCTTATCTTTTCTTCCGCCTGTTCGGGGGTGCGGATGCCTTGATTTATCCAATCGCGCGCACAAGTGAGGATATAACTCCAATTTATATTCTCTCCCTTTCCCGCTATGCAGTAGGCCGCTATCATGATTATCAACTCATCGGGCACTTTATTGGACTGGATAAAGTCGTAGTACCTTTCGTATTCTGCGGGCGTTATCATGCGGTGAGGATAAAGGGCTTGCAACTGCGCATTGAAATCGGTGAACCTGCCCGCCTTGAATTTGCGTATCTTACCGCCCACTTCGCGAGGATGATTATATACCACGGCGAGAGGGGAAGCGGAGGTTATGGTGATAAGCCCCGTTTCCTTCCAATATTCAAATGCCGCCGTAACTTCCTTTTCGGTCATGGAGAGAAATTCCGCCATGGACTGCACGGAATTTATCGGAGAATCTATCGCCGAACACAGATAAAGTCCGGTTA
>CALWRK010000042.1 GCA_944383935.1 uncultured Clostridia bacterium | reverse complement strand
ACAACAAACGACATATCGTGCAAAAATGAGCGGAAAACACCCGCTTAAAGTGTTCTAACAGGGTTGGGTAAAGGTACATCAAGGCTTTATGGTTTGGTTAGCCAAAAATATCACTTTTTTGGGGTAGATATAGCGTGCTTATACATTATTCTTTATCCCCAAAAAATAGTTGCGCTCCCATACTTTATCGGGTATCGATAGATTTTAAGAGGAAGGCTGATTACTTGGTCGTTATCGTTACTTATCTCTACGCCGCGCAAAGAAATTTGCTTATCGCACTTTGTTTTAATGTCTTAGTTATCAAAAGCAAATTTCCACGATTTTTGAGGGACGCCACCCGTAGCCGTCCCCAAAGGGGCACATTTTCTTAAAATGCTTGCTTTCAGCGATGGGATTTTTGTGCAGGTTTGTGCAAGGCGTCGCGCGGTCGTAGTCACCTACGACAAGTCGGCGCATTGTGCAAAACTGCCGAAAAGACCGCGCTCAAAGTGCCCCTTTTGGGGACGGTTACGGGTGTGCTCGCAAACAATTAATTTGCGTCCCTCAAAAAATCATATCTTTATTTCTTTGTCCTATCAATATACTTCGTATGCAGTATATGATGCGCCTTTTCGCTGCCCGGCTTTTCCAAATACTCATCGTATATGGCGATGATGGCGGGGTTTTTATAGCTTTTACGATAGGTGCAAGACTTGTCGTTGGCGTATATGGCTTTGGCTCGCAGTCCGGGAATATCCAGCCTCTGACGGGTAGCTGCGTCGTGGATGGGTTGACCGCCGCCGTTCACACAGCCGCCGGGGCAGGACATTATCTCTATGAACTGATAGGGGCTCTTGCCCGCTTTGACTTCGTCCATGAGTGCGCGCGCGTTGGCGAGAGAACTTGCCACGGCTATCTTTATCTCCTTGCCGCCCAGGGTGAGCGTAGCGGATTTTATGCCCTTCTGCCCTCTGACCGCCTTGTAGTCTATATCTTCCAACTCCTTGCCTTCCACCAGGTCGGCAACCGTCCTGAGCGCCGCTTCCATAACGCCGCCCGTTGCGCCGAAGATGACCCCCGCGCCCGAAGATACGCCCAGCGGATCGTCGAACTTTTCGTCGGAAAGCAGATTATATTGAATACCGGCGCGCTTTATCATCCTGGCAAGTTCGCGGGTGGTGAGCACCGCGTCTATATCGGGAACGCCGGCGGCATTCTGATAGGGACGGGTCTTTTCGAACTTCTTAGCTATGCAAGGCATGACGGACACGACATATATGTCCTTGGGGTCTATGCCCGACTTCTTTGCGTAATACGTCTTGACCGCCGCGCCGAACATCTGTTGGGGCGATTTTGCGGTGGAGAGGTTGGGGAGCAGCTCGGGATAGTTGTACTCGCAGAACTTGATCCATGCGGGGGAGCAGGAGGTCATCATGGGCAACGCCCCGCCCTTTTGCAGACGGTGAATGAGCTCAAAGCCCTCCTCCATTATGGTGAGATCTGCGGCAAAGTCCACGTCAAACACCCTGTCGAAGCCGAGCGCACGCAGCGCCGCCGCCATCTTACCCTCCGTATCCGTACCTATGGGATAGCCGAACTCCTCACCCAGCGCCACGCGCACGGAAGGAGCGGTGCCCACCACGACGTGCTTGGTGGGATCGGAGAGTGCCGCCATGACGTTATCTATCTCCTCTTTTTCCGTGAGCGCGCCGGTGGGACAGTTGACCACGCACTGACCGCAGCCCACGCAGGCGTGCTCTTTTATGTCAGTTTCGAACGCACAGCCTATCTGCGTATCAAAGCCGCGGTTGTTTGCGCCTATAACGCTTACCGACTGCACTTTTTCGCATACAGCCACGCATCTGCGGCACAGCACGCACTTATTATTGTCGCGCACGAAGCAGACGGAAGATTCGTCCTTCTCGCTCACATTCTTTGCGCCTTGGAACCTGTTTGCGTCACAGCCCAACTCATATGCCAGCGTCTGCAATTCGCAGTTGGTGTTGCGCGCGCAGGAAAGACATTTTTGGTCGTGATCGGAGAGTAGCAATTCCACGGTGGTCTTTCTGCTCTGAATTACCTTGGGGGTATTGGTGAATATCTCCGTGCCCTCCCTCTCTATGGGATAGGTGCAGGCGGCGACCAGCGTCCTGGCGCCCTTCACTTCCACCATACATACGCGGCAGGCGCCTATGCAGTTAATCTTTTCCAAATAGCACAGCGTGGGAATTTTAATACCCACTTGGCGGCAGGCGTCCAAAATGGTGGTGCCGCTTTCCACGCTGTAATCTCTTCCGTTGATTTTAATATTTATCTTTGCCATAATCCCCTTACTCCTTTACTATAGCCTTGAAACGGCAGCCGTCCATGCAGGCTCCGCACTTTATGCACTTACTCTGATCTATGACGTGCTTTTGTCTGACTTCTCCCTCTATCGCGCCCACGGGACAGTTGCGCTTGCACAGCGTGCAGCCCTTGCACGCGTCGGTGATGTGGAAGGAAACCAGCTTCTTGCACACCTTGGCGGGGCAGCGCTTTTCCTTGATATGCGTTTCGTACTCGTCGCGGAAATAGCGCAGAGTGGAGAGTACGGGGTTGGGCGCCGTCTGTCCCAAACCGCACAGCGAATTTTCCTTTATGTAATAGCACAGCTCTTCCATCTTATCCAGATCTTCCATGGTAGCGGTGCCGTCCGTCACTTTGGTGAGCATTTCGAGCAGGCGCTTGGTACCTATCCTGCAAGGGGTACACTTGCCGCACGATTCGTCCACCGTGAATTCCAAAAAGAACTTGGCGATATCCACCATGCAGGTGTCCTCGTCCATGACGATAAGACCGCCGGAGCCCATCATGGAGCCTATCTCTATCAGCTTATCGTAGTCGATGGGCACATCGAGGTGCTGAGGAGGAATACAGCCGCCGGAGGGACCGCCCGTCTGTGCCGCCTTGAACTGCTTGCCTTTGGGGATCCCGCCGCCGATGTCGTACACTATTTCCCTCAGCGTGGTGCCCATAGGCACTTCCACAAGTCCTGTATTTACTATCTTGCCGCCCAGGGCGAACACCTTGGTGCCCTTGGATTTTTCCGTACCCATGGACGCAAACCAATCGGGACCGTTCCTGATTATCTGCGTAATGTTGGCGTACGTTTCCACGTTATTCAGCAAGGTAGGCTTGCCGAAAAGACCCTTATTTGCGGGGAAAGGCGGACGGGGACGAGGCTCGCCGCGGTTGCCCTCCACAGATACCATGAGCGCCGTTTCCTCGCCGCACACGAACGCGCCCGCACCCAAGCGCAACTCTATATCAAAAGAAAAGTCCGTGCCCAAAATGTTCTTGCCCAACAGCCCGTATTCACGCGCCTGGTTTATGGCTATGCGGCACCTGTCCACGGCGATGGGATACTCCGCACGCACATATATATAACCTTGCGTACCGCCTACGGCATATGCCGCTATCGTCATTGCCTCTATAACGGAGTGGGGGTCGCCCTCCAACACGGACCTGTCCATAAACGCGCCGGGGTCGCCCTCGTCCGCGTTACAGCACACATACTTCACGTCGCCCACGGCGTTCTTGACGAACTGCCACTTGGTGCCGGTGGGGAAGCCGGCGCCGCCCCTGCCGCGCAGTCCGGACGCCTTTATCATGTCTATTATCTGCTGGGGCTCATACTCCGTAAGGCACTTGATGAGCGCGGCGTAGCCGTCGCGCGCGATATATTCGTCTATATTCTCCGGGTCTATAACGCCGCAGTTGCGCAGAGCCACGCGCGTCTGGCGTCTGTAAAATTCCGTATCGGTAAGCGATTTTACGGGCGGTTCTCCCGCGCGTTCCGTATGTAAAAGACGGGTGACCAGTCTGCCCTTTATAAGATGTTCGTTGACTATATCCGTCACGTCGTCCGCGTGCACGCCGCTGTAAAAGGCGGCTTCGGGATACACGATGACCACGGGCCCCACGGCGCACAGACCGAAACAACCCGTTTCCACTATCTGCACGTCGTCTTCCATATGATTTGCTTTGAGCTGGCGGGCGAGTTCTTCTCTTATCTTGGCGCTGCCGTTGGATGTGCAGCCCGTACCGCCGCATACGAGTACATGACTTTTGTACATATTTCCCCTCCTAGACGTTTTCTACCAGATATTTTTCCACGGGTTTACCGCCCACGATGTGCTTTTCCATCACTTCAAGGGCCTTTTCGGGCGTCATCTTAGCGTAAACGACCTTGGGTTTTCCGGGGATGTAGACTTCAACTGTCGGCTCGTAATCGCAAAGACCTTGGCAGTCGCTGCGATATACTCTGACCTTGGGTAAACGGCGCTTGGACAAATCCTCCACTAGCGCGTCAAAAACGAACTTGGCACCTTTTGAGATCCCGCAAGTGCCCATTCCGACGACGATCCTGGTTTCCAGATGTTCGTCTGAGTTATCACGGATGAACATACCCGGTTGCATGCTCTCCCTGATAGCCTGAATATCGGCTATTGTCTTCATAATTTCCTCCTGATGGCTCTCGCCATATAATTATCCCTTCTTGCACCCTCTTTTTTATATCCAGGATGCGCCGCGCGTCGCCCTCTGCCGCCCCGCAGAAAATTTCGCGCTCTTCGCCCTCCCCCTTGCATATAAAGGTTACGGACATATCTCCCGCAGCCGCCAGAGCCACCGCTCCCGCCACATCTCCCGCCGGGAGATCTTCAAATGTGCAGGTTATAACCGTTTTTCCGCCCGTTCGGCGCATATGCACGCCGCACAGCGAAGAGATGAGCTTTAAGCCATTGCCTCTTCGGGCGCCCTTTGTGGTGAACATTCCCTGCTTTGCGCGCTCAAACTCCTCCTCACTCATGCCGCAGCCGTCATCCTCCGCGGTAAGTTTTCCCCTTTGAAGAGTGAATGTGAGGTTTTCAGCTCCCGCCCCGTCGGCATTCATGGCGAGTTCTTCCATAACGCGCGCTATATCGTCAAATTGCCTATCCATTCTATTTTAGCACGTTTGCGCGCAAAAATAAAGTGTTTTTCACCTTATCACTATGCCGCATTCGTATGCTTCGCGCTCCAACTGTTCGCGGAAGGCGGGATGGGCGATGGAGATGAGCTTCTTCGCCCTCTCTGCGATACTCGCGCCCTTCAAGTCCACCATCCCATACTCTGTGACCACGAAATTTACGTCGTTTCTGGACAAGGACACCGCCGCGCCCTCTTGCAGACGGGCGACTATCTTACTCCTCTCCTCCCTCTCTCCCGTGTGCGGATTTTTCACCATGGCGGTGGAGTAGAGGGCGATTATGGATTTGCCGTTCTTGGACATCTGCGCTCCGACGGCGGTATCCGTCTGCCCGCCCGTGCCGGAGAACTGCTTGCTGCCCAGCGATTCGGAACAGCACTGTCCCGTGATATCCACCTCCAAGGAGGTGTTTATGGATACTTGGTTATCGTTTCGGGCGATTATGCGCGGGTCGTTGACGTAGTTGCAGTCCAACACGAGTACGGAGGGATTGTCGTCCACGAAATCGTACATCTCGCGCGAACCCACCATAAACGAGCATACCGCCTTTTCGCGGTGCACCTGCTTATACCTGCCCGTTACCACGCCCGCTTTCATCAAGTCCATGATGCCCGTGGTGAACATCTCCGTATGCACGCCCAGGTCTTTTTTGTCCATGAGCGCCGCCGCCACGGCGTTGGGAATGCTGCCTATTCCCAGCTGAATGCAATCCCCGTTCTCCACTATATCGGCTATCTGCCTGCCTATCTTCAAATCCCGCTCACCCAGCACGGAGTTGGGTATTTCCGGCATGGGATAGTCCGCCTTTATGAAATAATCCACCCACTCCGCGGGAACGTTCACGTCGCCGAAAGTGCGCGGCGCGTGCGGATTTTCCTCCAAGATGACTATATCCGCGTCCTCCATCATCCTGCGCTCGTACACGTCGCTCAAAGATATGGATACGAACCCGTGCTTGTCCGGCGGAGAACAGATCCCAACGAAGATGTCCGCGCCGCGGTTATACTGCCTGTTCACTCCCGAAAGCCTGAGATGATTGGGTATAAAAGACGCCCTGCCCAAGTTATGCACCTGGCGCGTGGGCGAAGAATAGAACAAACTCTCGCAAAAGAAGTTATCCCTGTATTCGGGCAGAGTGTTGTACTTGTATTCCCTCATGGAAAGGCAACTGGTGACGGTTACGTCCGTAATCTTATCCCCGTCAGCTATGGTATGCAGATTGCTCAAAAACTCATACGGTTCGGAAGCGCCCAGCGCCACCACGATATGATCTCCGCTCTTTACCAAGGACAGCGCCTCTTCCACCGAAATATACTTTCCCATTTCTCACCCTTGCAGCCGAACGGAAAATTTTCCGCCGCACTCGCGGCAACTCCCCGGCCGTTTTGCGCGCTCATTCATCACGCATTTATCATTATAACATATATATATAATATAAGCAATAAAAATTTTTTCGAGGGAAAATCAGGGCAAAAGGCGCGGCTTTGCCGCGCCTCAGAACAGACGCATATCCTTATTTTATTATAGAAAGCAACTCTTCAAATGAGGTAACGACTCCGTATTTCAAGTTACCGCTGCTTATCTTTTCAAAGAGTCTTTCCGCGCAGGCTACCTTGCCCCTCTCCACCTCCCTGAGTTGCAGGGAGTTCAGCGAGCCTTTGGTTTCCGCGATGAAGTAGATATGCTTTACGCTGCCTTCTTCAAAGGCGATAGCCCAGTCGGGAGTATAGTTGCCCATGGGCGTGGGGATAAAGAACGCCTTGGGCAGTTTGGCATAGACGCACACGTTGCCCTCGTCGGCTTCCATGGCTTTGGCAAAGTTCACCTCGGTATTGCTGTCGGTGATGACGTAAGGGGTGACGTGTTTTTTCGCTTCCACCACGCCGTCCATCGAAACGCTGCCCTTGGCGACATTGAAGATAGAGCCGTCGTAGGCGCCGCGCTCGGTGATGTTATAGGTGATCTCGTTCACCACGATTGCAGCCTTTTGCGAATTGATGATTTCGCACACTTTTTTAATAAATTCCTCCGGATTGGCGCGGAAGAGGGCGAACTTTTGCGGACGTATGCCTTGCAGAATGCTCGCCGCCGTTTTGCGCGTAAGGCCGGTATCCGCCGCTACTTTGCCCACCAAGTCGTATTGCACGGAAGATGAGGCGGTGCGCAGCTTTTCCGAACGCGTCTTGCCGGAAGAAAATTGCATATCGCCGTCCTGACTGCCCACGGTGCGCTCGTACATGAGCGGGGTGACTTGCAATTTATCGTCGATTTCGGATATGGAGTTTTGAATGAGCTCGGCGCTGCTGAAGGTCACATTATAGGCGTACTTGTTGTTTATGCTGTTCCACAGGGTTTGGAATTGCTTTTTATAGAAGTTGTCGTTTACGGAGTTATCCTTTATATAAGGTCCCGCCTGTTTTATATACTTATCCATATCGCCGTCGGAAGCGGAGCTTATGACCGCGCAAATACTGCTTGCGTATGGCTGCAACTCGGCGGGAAGAGGCGCGATACTTCCGCCCTCTAAGGCGTCTTCAAAGGCGGGGGTCAGCTTGCCGCCGTCGTCGATATAGTCGTGCTTTGCCATCCAAATTTGAATTTTATTGGCGTCCTGCGCGCTCAGTTTGCGCTTGCCGCCCTGCTCGTCGTAAACGTTTTTGCCCGTAAAGTATTCCGTGCCGATGCAGGCGGGACGGGCGTGGAGGGTGGATTTTATCTCCTTTTGCAAGCCGTCCACAAAACTTTCGTAACTATCGCTGGCGATGACGGTGAGCACGTTTATGTCGTGCACTTCTATGCCGCGGACGGTATCGTCCATTCTCTCTCCGCTTTGGTTTACGCAAAGGCGCATACCTCTGCCCACTTCCTGGCGCTTGCTTACGGTGTTATCGCTTTGCTTTAATGTACAAATTTGGAACACGTTGGGGTTATCCCACCCTTCGCGCAGGGCGGAGTGGGAGAAGATAAAGCGGGTGGGCTCATTGAATGAGAGCAAGCGCTCCTTGTTCTTTAAGATGAGATCATAGGCGGAAGTATCTTCACTTTCGCCGTTTTTATTTATCTTGCCGTTTATCGACTTGCCCTTGGGGTCTATGGAGAAATAGCCGGCGTGCGTTTTTTGAGTGGGTATGCCCTTGAGGTACCGCATATAGGGGGTATCTTCTAAGGTGAGGACTTGGCTGAGGGCGGCGTTATACTCCTCTTCGAACATCTTGCCGTACTCGCCCAAAAGCTGATTGCCGCCCTCGTCGTATTGGCGGTACTTTGCCACTTCGTCGATAAAGAAGAGGGAGAGGCACTTTATGCCCATGGAAAAAAGCCTCGCTTCCTTTTCGAAGTGTGAAAGGATGGTCTCCTTTATTTGAATGCGGCGGATGTCCTTTTCGTTCACGTTGCCGCCGGCTTCTTCCGCGTGCAAAGTCAAGCCGTTTAAGAAGGTTATCGTGCCCTCGACGGCGTTTATCTCGCCCACGGTATACTTATCGCGGTACTGTTCCATGCGCCCGGAGAGCTCATAGAGGCTGTCACCCTTTTCCAGCAGGCGGGTGGTGCGGTTGATACCGGAGGAAGTTTCCTTTTCGAATTCCACGCGCGCACGGGGCGGCTTGTTCGGGGATACCTCTACGCCGGAAAAGTACACATAACTGTCCTTGCCCTGCAAATTGCGCAGCTTAAAGCCCTTTACTTCTATCTTCTTTACCAACTTTTTCCTGAATGCGTCAAGGGCGTCGAGCTCATAGATGAGATCGTGCCTTTCCCTGTGCGTGGCAGAATAGTTGAGGGTGAAGAGGGGGTTGAAGCGCTGAATGCCCGCTTGGGTGGCGCTTCCGCCCAGCTTTTGCGGCTCGTCTAAGATGACGATGGGCCTGTTTTTTGCTATCACGTCTATGGGGCGGCGCGAACCGAAGGAATCTTGCTCGGTATATATTATCCTGGCTTCCTTGCTCCTGCCGTCCTGCTTGAGCGAGGTGGCAAAGGCTTGTGAATTTATTATCATCACATATATGTCCTTAGAGGAAGAAAAGCTGTCCAGCGCGGTCAAGTTGCCGCTGTTATATACAAAAACCCTAGCCTTTTTCCCGTAACTGTCGAAGAAGTGATCGCTCGTTATATCAAAGGACTTTTTTACGCCTTCGCGTATGGCGAGCGAGGGCACGACGACGATAAACTTGCTCCACCCGTACTTTTTATTGAGTTCAAAGATGGTCTTTGTATAGCAATAGGTCTTGCCTATGCCCGTTTCCATCTCTCTATCCAGCGCGCAGCGGTATGCCTTGTCCAAGG
>CALWRK010000041.1 GCA_944383935.1 uncultured Clostridia bacterium | reverse complement strand
GCGTATCCTTGAGCGGCGCGACTGCGCCGCGCCCGAGTGCCGACTTGCGGCACGATGGTACGGAAAAGGTGAATGCTCGCGCCGTGATAATGTGCGCTACCCGACCAAGCGACACAAAGTGTCGGGCGCGTGCAGAGGGGAAAACCGTGACGCAGAAAACAATTAGTCATACCCGTAGTATAGATTACGTTTTTCATAGAGTAATATTGTTTTCAATGGAAGGGTTTCCCCTCAAACAAGCGAAAAAGGAAAAAGCAACTTACGCAGTAAACGAAAAAACTCTATCTTTTTTCTTTTTCGCTTAGCGGAGCTTATATGCGGCGCCCGCGAGCAGTAAAAATATTTTTTTTTACTGCATTAATACATCTAGAAGTGAGTCCATGGCTACGTCTGCCACATCCGACGTGGTATTCAGGTGACGATAGACTTCGCGGTACTTGAAGACGAGGTGCATATCGTCTTGGTCGAAGAGGGCTGCAAGGGCGCGGTAGTAGTGGTTGCCCACCTTGTTTTCCAGCCCTTTCACCTTGATGGCTTCGTCCTTTGCGATGGCGGGGTGGTGTTCCATGTTTTCCACCGCCCTCTTTATATGCTTGCATATGTCCACGAGTATGCCTACCATATCCGTCATAGCCTCATCGGGCAAAATGCGGAAGAGGCGCAACTCGTCTATCGTGGCTTTGGCGTAGTCCAAAATCTCGTCTATCTGACGGGAGAGGTTGAATATATCCTTGCGCTCGATGGGGGTGATGAAGGTGCGGTTTAACTCGTCTATGAGTATGCGGCGGCGCATATCGCCGTCCTCTTCTATCTTCACCACCTCGTCGGCGAAGTTTTCCTCCTTAGTCACGCAGTAATTATAGAGGGCCGTCAGCCCTTCGGACATACTCTCGCACTGCGACGCGAGCAGATTGTAGAAATTGATGCTCTTCCTGAAAAATTTCATTATAGCAGTCCTCCCGGTATTATCACGTTTAGCAGCGCGCATATCGCCGCGCCCACGCCCATCGCCACGGGAAAGGTGATTATCCAACCCGTGAATATCTTTATCGCCCTAGTCCATCTCACACCTTTCACGCGATGAGCCATGCCCACGCCTATTATGCTGGACGTCATGACCTGCCCGGTGGAGATGGGTATCCCGAACACGGTGGAGAGCACGCTCACCGCCATAGATGAAGTCTGCGCCACATAAGACTGCATCAGATTGAGGCTGAACAGCTTCTTTCCGATGGCGTATATGAGGCGAAATCCGCCCGTAAGCAATCCCAGCGCTATGGCGGCGCAAAAGAGAATCATGATCCATATGGGCAGCTCCCCTGCCGCCTGAGTGGTGTTTGCCACGCCCGATCCGGTGAGCACCACCGCAAGCAGATATATTCCCAAGCCCTTTTGCGTATTGTTCAGGGAGATGGCGCCCGAAAGCACCATCATGTTCACCACCTGCGCGCCCTTGAACAGCTTTTCAGCCGAACGGGTGAGATATGACGTGAGGCGTACCATCGCCTTTTCCAGCAAAAAGCCCAAACTCATACAGACGATAGGCGCGAGGAACACCATGAGTATCACCTTGATCCCCACCGCATTCCAATCTATGGCGCCCGTGCCGAAAGTTATCATGCCCGCGCCCACCAGTCCTCCGAGAAGTGTGTGCGAGGTGGAGTTGGGCACGTTGAATACGGCGGAAACTCCCGACCACACCAGCGCGGAGATCATGGTGGAGAGTAGGAAGATAAATCCCACCAGGGCTCCCGATGTATTGTTCAGCGCGGCGGAGTCGATAAGACTTGCCACCGTCACCGCCACTCCGTAGCTGTCTATGAGATAGCACAACAAGAGAGGTGTGACGAACTTGCATACGGCGGATACGAATATCGCCGTATACGGTTTGAGCGAATGCGACGCCACACAGGTAGCCACGGCGTTGGAGCCGTCGGAATAGCCCATGTAAAAGGTGTACGCCACCGCCATGACAAGTATTACTATCGCATATGCGCTCATATCTTTTATTTTACATTATATAGGCGTTTGCGAGATTGCACGCCTTATTCGGTTTTTCCTTTGCCCTCTTCTTCGCCGGAAGCAGTTTGCTCTTCCTCGGACGAGTTTGAGATATCTTCTTGCCCGCCCTCTTCGGATGAGTCGGAGGAATCTTCTTGCCCGCCCTCTTCGTTATAGTCGTCCGACTGCTTTTCCAGCTGCTTTTTTTGCTTGCGTTCCGCCTCCTCTATCATATCCCGATAGACCACGTTGAACGCTTCGTTATATGCCTTTTTCAGCGCAGTGACCTTTTCGAAGTTGCCCTCGTACAAGCTCGCCGCGTCCTGAGCTATCATACTTATGCCGTTTTTATAGAGTACGTCGAATTCGTCCGCCGCACGAAAGGCAAGCGCCTGCTCCCAGCTGTATTCGGCGGGAGAAGTCGCCATAACCGTTTCTCCCCGCTCGTCCTTGTAGCTGTACCGCACATAATACATGGGAGAGCGGTCGCCTTGGCGCGTGCCGTGGCTTATGTACTTCCCCTTCACCTTTACGCCCTGCGTTTTGAGCATATGGATGTTGCGGTTGTCGCAAACGAACATAAAGCCGCGCACTATGGAGAAGATGCCCACGGGAATAAAGATGAGATACATATACCATCTGGTTTCCATCTTGTCCAAGGCATTGAGCACGATAAGCAATATTATCGGCGCTATGACCAGCAAGGCTCCCACGCCGAAAGCCACTATCAGATGCCAGCGTTCGTGTTTTATCATGATTTATATACCAGTCTGCCGCAGTTGGGGCATTCGCATATGCCCTGCGCCGTCAGCTTACCCTTTTCACTTTCGGACAGCTCCATCATACAACCGCCGCAGCCGCCGCTTGCGGTATAGGGCACGAGTACGGGCATCTTCTTGTTATTCCTGACGCGCGTGTAGCGTTCCAAGAGTACGGGGTCGATGTCCTTTTTCAGCGGAGCCATCTTCACCACATAGGGACGGGCTTTCTCCTGTATGGACTTTTTCAACGCGTCATACTTCTTCTTCGCGTTCACATACATATTGCGGTATTGCATCTGCCGCTGCTGTTCGTTGGACATGGCGCCGCCTATGCGCTTCAACTCGTCGTTTGCGGTGATTATCTCCGATTCCAGCGCGTCCAGCGTCTTGGCTATGTCCGCAAGGCGCTTGTCGTAAAATTCCGCCTCCTTTACCTCCTGTATATTGTCGCTTTCCGCCGTGAGCTCGTCCAATTCGTGCACCACGCGCTCATATCTCTCTTCCAAACGCTGAATGGCTTCCAGCCTCTGGTTTGCACGGCTGGAAAGTCCCACAATCGCCTCCTGCGACTGTTTGAACGCGCTTTGCACTTTATTTGCCTGTTTCAACTCCTCACTCTGGCGCAATTCGTTTTCCAGCTTGAACACCTCCCTGTCCAGCTCCTGATACTCCAGCATCTTTTTAAGTTCCATAATATCTCTCCTTTTATTCGTTATACGGGCTGACTTCGCTTGCAAACAGGCAATCTATCCCCTTGCCCGCCAAAAGTCCCGCCAAGATGTTTCTTGCACACTTTTCACTGTCATAATGAGTGAGTTCTATCACACATATGCCCTCGTTTGCGCAGGTGACCGCCACGTCGTGCTTCACCTCCGCCGTGATTACCACGTCTATCCCCCTTTCTCTGCACATGGCAAACATATCTCTGTCGCCTCCGCCCGCACCGGTGGACACGAGTGCGGTTGCAACTATCTTATCCCTGTCGCCTATCGTGCGCACTCGCGAACCTATCACGCTCTTCACATTCTGCGCGAACTGCCCGAACGTGAACGAACCGTGCACCGTGCCTATGCGGTAGAATTCCCCCTCTCCCGCCTGCTCTATGTCCACGTCCACGCCCAGCGCCGCAGCCAGATAGTCGTTAAGACCGCCCAGCACGCAGTCGAGATTGGTGTGCGCGCTGTATATGCTCACCCTGCCCGCCGCGGCTTTTAACAGTATGTCGGAGATAAATCCGCCCGTAACTATGCTCTTTATAGGATGAAAGAGTACGGGATGGTGGGATATGACCATATTGGCGCCCTTATTCACCGCCTCGTCTATTATAGCCGGGGTCACGTCCACGCACAGCAGTACGCCGCGCGCCTCGTCCTCGGGAAATCCCAACTGCAATCCGCTGTTGTCAAAGTCCGCTTGAAGCTCAAGCGGTGCGTAGCCTTCAACCGCCTTTACAATGTCTTTTATCTTCATAATTTACTCCTTGCCGCCGCCGAACGCGTGGCAGCCAGCCATCTCTCCATATCCGCCCTGCGCTTATCGCCCAAGGGGATGTTTGCGCAAATATTCTCCAAAACGCGCAGCCTGCGCCCTATGTATTCCTTGCAGTCCTCTCCCGTCACGTCAATGCCGTAGAGTAGTTCTTCATCTGATATATCCCGCTTTGCGCCCGTGTGCTTGCACACGATGACGGGATAGAATTTGCCTCCCGATTTAACGATATTGTCGCGACTCTTTTCGTAGCCGCTGCCCGCAAGATACCCGCGCAGCAGGGGCGCGTCGTCGTGCGGAACGAGTATGAATTTCGCGCTCATACGGGGCGCATCTTCGAGTATTTTTTGTATCTCTCTGCCGCCCATACCCGCGATGACCACATTGTCCGCCTCATACTCTTCCAGCACGCTCATCCCGTCGCCTACTCGAAACTCCACGCCGTCCGCTCCCATTCGAGCCGCAAGTTCGCGCGCCTTTTGCAGGCAGTTTTCCGAGATGTCCGCAGCTATCGCCCTTTCTGCCAGGCGGCGAATGACGGAATATACCGCCACCTTCCCATGGTCACAGCCTATGTCCGCCAGCACGCGGCAGCGGACGTTTTCCAATATGGCTTCCAGCCGCCTGTCCATCACTTATTGATGAAATCTTTCAGCTTTTTGGTGCGGTTGGGATGGCGCAGCTTACGCAGCGCCTTTGCTTCTATCTGCCTGATGCGCTCACGAGTTACGTTGAATTCCCTGCCCACTTCTTCCAGCGTCTTGGGGCGGGAATCGTCCAGTCCGTAGCGCTTTCTTATCACCTCGTTTTCACGGGGCGTAAGCGTGTCGAGCACTTGGAGAAGCTGTTCGCGCAGCATCTTCGCCTCCGCCCTGTCTGAAGGGGACGCCGCCTTATCGTCCTCCAAAAAATCTCCCAGATGGCTGTCCTCTTCCTCTCCGATAGGCGTTTCCAAAGACACGGGATCTTGCGCTATCTTCTGAATTTCTATCACCTTTTCCACGGGAATACCCATCTCTGCGGCTATTTCCGCGGGAGAAGGCTCTCTGCCCAACTTTTGCAGCAGCATACGCGACACCCTGCCCGTCTTGTTTATGGTTTCCACCATATGTACGGGAATGCGGATGGTGCGCGCCTGGTCCGCTATGGCACGAGTGATGGATTGACGTATCCACCATGTGGCGTATGTGGAGAACTTGAAGCCCTTGGTGTAGTCGAACTTCTCCACCGCCTTCAAAAGTCCCATGTTGCCCTCCTGAATGAGGTCGAGGAACTGCATCCCTCTGCCCACATATCTCTTGGCTATGGACACGACAAGGCGCAAGTTGGCTTCGGAAAGCCTCTTTTTGGCGCTCTCATCCCCCTCTGCCATGCGGCGGGCGAGGTCACGCTCTTCGTCGGGCGTGAGCAGCGCCACGGTGCCTATGTCTTTGAGATACATCTTCACCGAATCGTCCGTAGCGGCTTCCAAACCGTCGGAGATGTCATATACCTCGGAGGGCGCGCTCTGTTCTATGATTATGCCGCCGTCTTCCAGCGCCTTGTATATGTCTGACAGCTCCTGCACGGTCAAACCGTACTTATCAATGGTGAGCCCGAATTTCTCCAACTTGTCGTTTAGCTCGCTCTCCTTGATCTTGCCGTCTTTGTATACGGATATGAGGCGGTTTATCTCCGCTTCTATCTTGGCGCGGCGCTTGCGCGCCTTCTCCTCCTCGTCCTCCTGCGAGGGCTCCGCCTGCGCAGGCTGAGAGTCCAATCCCTGCAAAATTCTGAGTTCTTCGGGGATTTCGTTCATGTTCTTTTCTTCTTTCATAACTCCTCCGATGTGAATTATTTTTTATTTTTAGCCGTCAAAGCCGCGTAATGTGCCAACAACAAATCGCGCTCCACGGGATCTTTTTCCGCATCTATCTGCCTTGTAAGGGCGGCTATCTCCCTCTTGTTCTTCTCCTTTTCCAAGGACGCCATGCAGTCGGCAAACACCTTGGGCGCCTGCTCTTCCGTCACCCTCTTGCCCTCGCGGAATATCTCCTCCACCTCCGGATACTGTTCCGCCATTGCCTGCAAATCGTCCAACGTGGGCTCCTTAAAAGATTTTAGGCGCATATACTCCACATAGATAGCCCTATGCTCTTCATCGGTGATGTACTGGGATAGGTCGCGCTCCTCCACCCCCTCCTGTCCGCCGAAGAGGGAATACAGCACAAAGCGCATGGCATTGTAATATTTGCCCGTCTTTTTCGCAAGTTCCAGCTTGGGAATGGGGCGCGATTCCGCCTGCGCTCCCTGAGCGTACTGCTTTACGAGCACGGGCTTGGGGATATTCGCCTTTGCGGAGATGTAGTCCATATACGCCTCCACCTGAGCGGGATTTTTCAACTCATACAGCACCTTTACCGCCTCTACGACATACGCACCCCTGTCTTCTGCCACGTTCAGGTCATAGCCTTCCGCCAGCTTGTCCAGCTTGTATTCGAACAGCGGCTTCGCCTGCGCTAAAAGGTCCATGAATCCGCGTTTTCCGAACTCGCGCACATACTCATCCGGGTCCTTGCCTCCCGGCACGGAAACCACCTTGACGGAAAGCCCCTCCCCGTAGAGGATGTCCAGCCCGCGCATCGTGGCTTTCTGTCCCGCCAAGTCGCCGTCGTAGGAGATATATACTTTGTCGGCATATCTCTTCAAGAGGCGGGATTGCTGCACGGTGAGCGCGGTGCCCATGGACGCCATGCAATTTTTTATGCCTGCCTGATAGAGGGAGATCACGTCCATATACCCCTCCACCATTATGACGCTGTCCACGGCGCCTTCTATCATCGCCTTTTTTATGGTGTGCTGACCGAACAACTCCTTGGACTTGTCGAAGATCACCGTTTCCTTAGTGTTGCGGTACTTGGGCTGTTCTCCCTTTTCCAGCACCCTGCCGCCAAATGCGATGACCTGTTTCAGATTGTTTATTATCGGCACTATCAACCTTCCGCCCAGCACGTCGTACAATCTGCCCGATTTGCTCGTTCCCGCAACGCCCGCTTCCGTCATCTCGTCTTTGCCGTATCCCTTTTGTCTGAGATGGTCGATAAGCCCGTTCCCGGGCGCAAAGCCCAGCCCGAACGACACCTGTGTGGAGCGAGCTATTCCCCTGCCGTCCAGATAGTCGCGCGCCGCCTTTCCCGCTTCGCTCATCAGCGCCTTGTGATAAAAAGAGGCAGACTCGCGCATGAGGTCGTACAACCTGTCGCGCTTGCGCTTGCTCACCCCCGTCTTGTCGCCTTTTTTGGAAAACTCGGGCACGCTCATGCCCGCCTTGGCGGCGAGAATGGACACCGCACCCATAAAATCCGTATGCTCTATGTCCTGAACGAAGCTGATGACGTCGCCGCCCTTGTGGCAGCCGAAACAATAGTACATCCCCCCTTCGTCCACGGAAAAGGAGGGCGTCTTTTCGTGATGGAAAGGACAGCACGCCCAATACTTACCGTTCTTTCTGGTAAGCGAAACGTACCCCTCTACCACGTCTACTATGTTTATTTTGGATTTCAGCTCTTCCAGCCAGTCCTTGAAATTGTCCGCCATATCTTCCTTTTCCCGCACCAACCCAAGTTTGAGCGGGCGTTCTTTCTCTCGCGCTGCCGTTCTATAAATAATATACGACGCTCTAAGGGAAAAATCCTTTAATTAAAAAATTTATTTTTATAATTATTTTCAAGGACGGTCTGCCAATCATTTTTGCACTATTGCGCGCCGCAAAGAAAAATGCTATAATATCCGTATGGAATACAAGGACGCATATTTGAAAATAGTGGAAGAGGAGTATTTGAGCAAATACGCCCAACACGTCAAGAATACCAAAGGCAGGCTTCACCCCATAGAACCCTGCCCGTTGCGTACGGAATATCAGCGCGACCGCGACAGGATAATCCATTGCAAGGCGTTCCGCCGCCTCAAACATAAGACGCAAGTCTTTCTCGCGCCCGAAGGCGACCACTACCGCACCCGACTGACCCACACCCTGGAAGTGGCGCAGATAGCGCGCACCATGGCTCGCGCTCTCCGCCTAAACGAGGACCTCACGGAGGCGATGTGCCTGGGACACGATTTGGGACATACGCCCTTCGGCCATGCCGGAGAGGGAGTGCTAAACAAACTTATCGACGGCGGCTTTATACACAGCCTCCATTCCCTGCGGGTGGTGGACTTACTAGAAGGCGACGGCAAGGGACTGAATTTGACTTGGGAAGTGCGCGACGGCATAGCTAACCACCGTTATTTTGATACGCCAGCCACCCTAGAAGGCAAACTTTTGATATATGCAGACAGATTTGCCTATATAAACCACGACATAGAGGACGCAGAGTGCGCGGGCGTACTGTCTGAATCCGACCTGCCGAAAGACTGCGTGGAAGTGCTGGGACGCAGTAAGGGCGTGCGCATAAACAACCTTATATCCGACCTGGTGGAAACGAGCTACGAAAAGGGATATATAAAGCAATCTCCCCTGTTTGATGAGATGACAAACAAATTGCATGAGTTTATGTTCGTGAGCGTATATACCAACCCGGAAGCCAAGGGCGAGGAAAAGAAAGCCACCCGAATGCTGGAAATGCTGTTTGAATACTATATGAAACACCCGGAGGATATGCCCGACTTTTATCGCTCTCTTCTGGATAACTGCCCTCGCGACCGCATCGTAGGCGATTATATCGCCTCCTTTACCGATAGATATGCCATCAGAATGTTTGAGAATTTGTTCGTACCTAAGACGTGGAAAAACTAGAATATGATTTTTTCAAGTCGCAAAGTAATTGTTTGCAAGCGTCGGCGACTTGAAAAAGGAGCGAATGGCGGGGATTCCCCTGCCGGAGCAAGGTGGGAGGCAAGCGGCTGAGAGTGGTAGATTTTCGTGCGATTTTGTGCGAGAAGGACGACGCGCATACCCTGTGGTATGTGCTAGGAGTTATCGTGCAAAAGCGGGCGGAAAGATGCCGCTATCAGTCGTTTGCCTCCCGCATTGATACGGCACAAAGCGAAAGAGAAAAAGGTACCAACGGCTCGGAGAGTATTAATTATGACCTTTTTCTCTTTCGCTTAATATCTCTCGCCGTCCAAAATCGCACTTTTGGACGAGCGCACCTTGAGCGGTGCGACTGCGCCGCGCCCGAGCGGAACGGAGTGGAGCGATGGGACGGAAAGGGTGGCGGGGGGACCCCGCGGTCAAAGCCCCTTGCAGATAGCTTG
>CALWRK010000040.1 GCA_944383935.1 uncultured Clostridia bacterium | reverse complement strand
AGTTTTGTGCGAGATGGCGCGCAGTTGTAGTACCTCCTACAACAAACGACATATCGTGCAAAAATGAGCGGAAGACATCCGCTTAAAGTGTTCTAACAGGGTTGGGTAAAGGTATAATTATTTATAGCGGATATGCCTCTTTCCCACGGAACGCATGAGAAATAAAAACGGACCGCAAATTTGCGGTCCGAAAATTTTTTAGTAACGTGCGGCTGTTATTCAAATTCCTTGTATATCGCCCTGACGGCCTTTTCGTAGTCTTCGGTGGCGACGCCGACGATGATGTTCATCTCGCTGGAACCTTGGTCTATCATGCGGATGTTCACGCCCGCGGTGGCGAGCGCCGTGCACAGCTTGGCGGCGGTGCCGGGCTTAAAGGACATACCGTGTCCGACGGTGGCGATGAGGCTTATGCCGTTTTTGATGTCCACATGGTCGGGGTTCACCGTCTTTTGAATCTTGTCCAGTAAGACGCTCTCCCTGCCGGCTATTTCGCTGTCCGCCACGACTATGGAGAGGGTGTCTATGCCCGAGGGCATATGTTCAAAGCCGATGTTGTAATATTCCAGCACGGACAGCACCTTGCGGGCAAAGCCTATTTCGCTGTTCATCATAGATTTTTCGATATAAATTATGCTATACCCCTTCTTGCCCGCGACACCGGTGATGGTGCCCTTACGGCTGTCGGTGATTTCGGGGACTATCATCGTGCCCTTGTTGTCCGGCTCAAAGGTATTGCGAATATTTATGGGGATGCCGCCCGCGCGCACGGGGAAGATGCTCTCCGGATGCAGCACGTTCGCGCCCATATAGGCAAGCTCCCTGAGTTCGCGATAGGACAATTCCTTTATGCCGGCAGGGTGCTCCACTATGCGGGGGTCTGCGGTGAGGAAGCCGTTCACATCCGTCCAGTTTTCATACAATTCCGCATTTATCGCCTCTGCTATGAGTGCGCCCGTGATGTCCGAACCGCCCCTGCTGAAAGTGTGGATAAGTCCGCTCTCATCCGCGCCGTAAAAGCCGGGAATGACGGCGTATTTCACGCCGGAGAGTTTCTTTTTCAGCTTGGCGCGCGTGGACGCGGCGTCAAATTCTCCGCCCGCGGTGAACACTATCACCTCGGACGCGTCCACAAAGGCAAAGCCCAAATGAGCCGCCATAATCCTGCCGGAGAGGTATTCTCCTCGCGAAGCAAAGTACTCTATGCTGCCGTACTTATACATACCCTCCCTGACCTCGTCCAGGCACGCTTCCATGTCCAGATCGGGGCGCAGTTCGTCCGCTATTACCATAAACCTCTCGCGAATCTTTTCAAAAGAGGAGTCGAAATTGCCGTCCATCTCCAGCTTGTGATAGCACTCATACAGCAGGTCTGTGACCTTGATATCCTGGGAAAATCTCTTTCCGGGCGCGGAGACCACTACATACCTGCGCGCAGGGTCCGCCTTTACTATATCCGCCGAACGGGTGATGGCTTGCGCGTCCGCCATGGACGTGCCGCCAAATTTAGCAACTTTAATCTTCATTGCCTCTCCTTAAGACTTTATCGTCAAATATTTTGTATTCCTCTGTTATTATGCGCGCTTCGAAATAGTAGCGCTTATCTCTGCCCTCTCCCATAGAAAAGGACTTGCGCGGCAGCGTTCCGCGCGCCTTCACGCAGGAAAACAAGTTTTCCTTGGTTATAAGCGGCATGATTATCGCGCTTCCGCCCTCTCTTGCCGCCACTTGCTCGGTATTGGTCGCGCCGTGCACATAGTCCACTCCGCAATCGGGATGCAGCAAAAGATACTCGTCTATCACCGCCTGGATTTGCGCTATCGCCTCAGCCGGTTCGGAGTTCACGGGAATAAGCCTGCGCACTCCCCTGCTTATCATCACGCAGCTTCCGCCGCCTCTGAGCCTGTCTGCGGCAAAATCCACGAAGTCCCCGTCCCTGTCGAACACCACTCGGTTTATCGGCTCGAATATGAGTGCGGGATCCTGCACGCTGACTATCTCGCACAGGCAATATCTGGCGGGGTGCGTCTTTTTCTTTTCTTCATCAAGCCCCCTCTTTATCTCTTCCCAACACGCCTTTGCCGTGGCAAGGGAGTGATTTCCGTCCCCCACGGCGAACACTATTCCGCCCTTTCCCCCGCGTAAAACCGCCTTTTCCGCCTCTTCCATATAGGCGTCTATCTTCTCTGTACAATTAAGCTCATAGCCGGTGAGATGCCCGCCGCCCATGTTCAAGGGAGTGTCGTACAGCGCCTTCCCTCTGAGCATATACAACTCGCGCATGAAATTGTCGCGGTTGTCCATGAGCATCATGATATGGGGAAGTTCCAGTGCCGCGCCCCTCCTGACTTGTATTCTCACGGGCAGGCGCTCCACCACCGTCATCTCCGTGGCTCGCACCAAGGTTGCGGAATGCGCGTCGTAATCGTACGCTTCCAAGTCCACTTCCGCCATAAGTCCCAGGCGGTGCTTCCCGTCCGAACAGGTGCGGTCCACCAGAATATAGCCCGTATGGGGTACAAACACCCCCTCGTCCAGATACTTCCGCATGGCGGCGCGTATTTTTTCACCCCTGTCCTCACTTTTCCCCAGATACACTTCCGGATAGATGAGGTTCAGCGTGCTTACTTCATCGCCCACAAACTCTTCCAGTTCCCGCCAATACTCCGGCTCGGAGGTGAACTGATCGCAGGCTATGACGCTCCATTTTTCCAAATCCGTCCCCTCTTCGGGCAGGAGCAGCGAAGGCGCTTTTATTATCATAAGAACTTGTGCTCCTTTGGCTTTTCCTTGTGCGGGCGGGTGGCTATGCCGAACGCCTGCTCTATCTGTTCGGAAAGCGTTTCCGGCGTCATATATCTCTTGATCTTGCCCGAAGTCACTGTGGAGATTATACCCGTTTCTTCGCTTACCACGATGGCGAAGATGTCGTTGTTTTCCTCCGTTATGCCTATGGCGGCACGGTGGCGCGTGCCCAACTCCTTGGAGATGTTCACCTCCTGGGACAGCGGCAAGAAGCAGCCCGCCCCCAAAATCTTATTCCCCTTGACCACCACCGCTCCGTCGTGCAGAGGGGCGTGGGTATTGAATATACTCTCCAAAAGGGAGCAGGATACGTTTGCGTTGAGAATGGTGCCTGTGTCCAAAATGTGCGGAGGCACGGCGTTTGTGCAGATGATTATCAACGCGCCCACATTGTTCTTCGCCATAGTCTGGCAGGCGCGAACTATCTCGTTGGCGCTGGCTTTCATCTCCTCGTAGGTGGTGTCCATATCGCTCTTACCCGACTTTTCTCCCAGGTGCGCCAGCTTGGAAAAGCTCACCTTCAAGTCCGTCTGATAGACCACGATGAACGCGCCTATCATGAAAATTCCCACGACGGAGAGGATTATCTTGGTCACATACAGGCTGCCGAACAGTCCGTTAATCACCCACACCACGCAGTAGATAAGCAGATATGCGGAGAAGAGAAGCGCCAGCTTTATGCTGTTTCTGCGCTTGAAGAAGATGAGCACCATTACAGCCACGGCGATGAGCACCAGTATGTCTATGGCGACCGTCCAGTCCAAGTTGGACAGATACGCGCCCGCATTTCCGCTGCACAGAGCAAACAACATATCGCACCTCCCGTCTTTTCGTATGTTTTATTTTATAACAAAACGCCTCCGATAGGCAAGCAATCGGAGAGGAATATTGTTTTTTTACCTCTTTTGACGAAAGCCGAAAGCGCGCAGACGCTTTTGGCAAAAAGGGGCGGCATCTTGCCGCCCCGAAAAAACTTGCGCCGGATATATTCTAAAATCCTTCGAAGATGTCGGAGCCGGACGAGCCGGAAGAATTTCCCGAAGGGGTATTTTTATTCTTGTCGTCGAACTCTTCAAAGGGACTGCCCTTATCAAATTCCGTAAAGGGATTGGACACCGAGGGTCCCTGAGGGGGTCTGCGCGACGCCATCTTGGTGACGTTTTTGCCGCGCAGGATCACGGCTGCTATGAGCAAACCTATCACCACCGCCCATACGAGCACCGTAGTGGCTATGGACAGCCCGTAGAGGGCGCTGTAATCGTCTTTCAACTCCTCGCGTGCGGTGGAGATTGCCGTTTGGAACATGGCGGAGTTTTCACCTGTTACGGCATTCACGATGTTGAGCGCCACGCCGTTGAGCTGCGTCTTTATCGCCTGCTCTCCCGCTTCTCCGCCTTTGAATGCGAGGATCATGTTGTTCAGCGTATCCGAACCGGTAAACGCCACATTGGGGCTTTCGGGATTGGAATCTTCGTTGCCGCTATCCCAGTCCAAGCTCATGTAAGTGAGCGTGGGTATCCCCTCGTTTATAAAATATATGCTGTCGTTCATCAGTCCCGCATGGAATACTCCTGAGGGGGAAGTCGCCAGTATATTCGTGGCGAAAGATTCGGAAAATGCGTGCTTATACTCGGGCACGGGCGAAACGTCTATGCCGTCTGCCTCGGCTACGGCATAGAAATAATTGTTATACGAAGTTTGATTGTCTGCGGAATACATATACAAGTTTTCCCCGCCCAGGCGCCACAGATTTATGGCGAGCACGGGATTGTACTCCTTGCCCAAAAGCGACGGCAACTTTGCCAAAAACGCATCCGCGCCGTCCCAGCTGTAATAGAGAGTGTTGTTTGCGGATATGACGGAAGAGCCGAAGAAAGCGAAGATGATGTCGTACTCCGTTTCCGCTTGCGCAAGCAGCTGCGCGGCATAGAGCATTGTAGCCACCGCCGCTCCGTTTTCATACGCTCCTTCCGCCGTGACGGAGGTCGCGCCGGAGGTGACGGTATCGTAAAGATTGTCGAAGTGCGACATGATTATTATCTGTCCTCGGCTGCCGGAAGTGGCTGTCTTTTCGTAGAGCGCGTTTACGCCCACCTGCCCCTGCATGGCGGTGGAGTAGGTCATCAGCCCGGAGATATCGCGCGTACCGTAATTTGCCAAATATCCCTCTTCATTCACCTTTATGCTCACATCCATGGGCTTATATCCCATGCCTTCCATCTTGGCGGCGATATTCATTGCCGCCTTACCCACGCCGTAATTTATGCTGAATTCGTCCTCTTTCACACTGCCGTAACGCGAGATCATGTCCCCGCTTCCCAGCCATTCGAGGTTCTCGTATGCCACGGAAGAGTTCATCACCTGCTGCCTATATTCTTCACTTGCCGCCTTAGGCGCAAATTCGCCCACGCCCTTTACGTCCGCGCAGCCGACGAATATGCCCGCGCTCAACGCCGCCGCTACCGCTATAACTGCAACTGCAAACAATTTCTTCTTCATAACTCACCTCACAGCAAAATGGCGGTCACCGCAAAGAGCGGAGCAAAGGCGGCGAATACAAACGTCATATATTCCTTGCCCGTCTTGCGCCACAGCACGAGCATTATCGCCGCCATGGCAAGCAGCTTTACTATGAGCGCCAAAAACTCCGAAAGCACATACAGCTGGGAAGTATAGAACACGCTCAGCAGGGAGAGCATGGTGTTTACGGCGTTCGCGCACACATACGCGCTGCCCGTCACCGTGCATATATAGTTAAGATCGGGAGGCGTTACGCCCATGTACGTCAGATTACGCGCCAGGGAATTGTAGCCTAGCCTGAGCAGCAGCGCATACAGTACATACATGATGGCGGTGAGGATTATCCCCGCGATAACGCAGAACGCCACCAAACCTCCGCCTGAGAAAGTACCGAAGATGCCGTATGGTGCGGAATCGTATATCTGCAATATCGTACCCGCTTGACTTCCGGCGAACGTAATTGCCAATAGCACGCGCAGCACCCACACCGCGGGTGTAGCCTTCACCTTCCTCAGTTGCGGATTATTATAACCGTTATTATACATTTACCTTAACTCCCATTATGCGGCATATCGCCAAATCCAGCGCCTTGTCCACATTCAGCCTGCCGCTTTTGAAGTGATATTCCAAATTGTTAAGAGTATCCGTAAGCGTCTTTAACGCCACGGGAGAATACTTCCTTGCCAAAGGGCGCATCTTCTTAACCGCATACGGCTTTACCCCCAGCACTTGCGCCGCTTCCGCGTCCGTCAAATCGGAGATGCGCAAAAAGAGTAGTCCGCGATAAGCAGACGCCAGCGAACGCAGCACCGCCGCACTCTGCACTCCCGCCGCGGACAGCCTGGTAAGATACTCCGCCGCCGCACTCTTGTTGCCCGACGACAGCGCCCCGGTCAACTCGTACGCCTTTGCCCTCTCATCGGGAGCAACCATCAGCTTGACAATCTGCACGCTCACCACCCCGTCTTCGGGAGCATAGGCGGCTATCTTGTCCAATTCCCTGCTCGCCCTGCCCGCGTCCTGATTGCAATAGTCGTATAAAAGAGTCATGGCGGGCGGCTGTATGCGCAGCCCCAGTTGCGCGCCGTATTCGTATAAAAAATCCTTACTCTCCTGCACATCCAAAGGAGAACAGTCCACCGCCGCGCAATACTCCTTTACGCAGTTGAAAACTCCCTTTTCATCGCACAGTATGAGAGTATTCCCCTTCACGGGATCTTCGCAGTACGCTTTGAGCGCGCGCTCTTCCGCACCGCTCAGCTTGGCGGTCCTGTCCGTGACTATCACATATTTCCCCTCTCCCGTGAGAGAGGGCATTCCCGCAGAAAAGATTATCTCATCCGCGCCCGGCGCGTCCAGCGTTTCCACTCGCAGCGCTCTGTCCTCCGCGGGTACGGACGCGGTGAGCATGGAGCAGGCGCGGGAAGTCCAATACCCGTCTCCTCCGAAAAGCAAATATACGGGAGCAAAGCCCGCTCCCCGCTTTAATTCATACGCCTTCATTGTGATTATTGTATCATATAATTGCAAACTTAGCCATAGCAATTTCCTCAAACGCCCTATTTTTTACTAAGATTTTGCAAACATAAATAAAAAAAGACGGCGCTTTTCCTCGCCCCGTTCCGCCCCTTTGCAAAAATAAGGGGAGGACGATTTTTGTCCTCCCCGCGCGGCTGTCTTGCCGCCCTTATTTGATTTTTCCGCCTATGAACTTGGCAAGTTCGGTGAAGATTACGCCCAGTCCGTATGCGCCCGCATCGGGATAACCTATGGACTTTTCGCCCACGGTGCCCGCTCTGCCCAGCTTGGCAACCACCGTCTTTGTGGCGTCCGCTCCGGCAACCGCGGCTTTTGCGCCCTTCATGACGCCCGTCTTCATGCCGTCGCCCGCCTTAGCTGCCTCTTCCAGCGCATCGGCACACGGTTTAAGCGCGTCCACCAGCGTCTTGTCGCCTACGACCGCGCCCTTGCCGAAACTGCGCTTGCCCGTTTCGTACACGCCGGTGTTGGCTGCCTGCATTATCTGCGCAAGATCCGCAAGGGTTATCTCTTCCTTATCTCCCGCCGCCTTGCCGGCATACTTGAACGCGCTGCCCCAAATGGGTCCGGAAGCGCCTCCGCAATACTCCTTGATTATCTCCGAACAGCTTACCAAAAATTCGCCTATGTTGCCCTTCTTGCGGCTCTTCCAGTCCGCTTTGAGTTGCTTGAATCCCTTGGCTATGCTCATGCCGAAGTCGCCGTCGCCCATCTTGTCCGCGTCGCAGAAGGGAACTTCATTTTCGATGATGACGTCAGCCATCTTGTCCACTATCTCCACTATCGCGCTAGTATTCAACTTGTCGCCGTAAACGGGCTTTCCCTTCACCTCGTAAACGGCGTTATCCTGTTTGGCAGCCGCCTTAGCAGTCTTCTTTTTCCCTTCATGATGTTCGGGGAGAGAGGCTACGCCCATGGCTTTGGCAAGCGCGCGCACCGCCTCCACCGCCGCCTGAGCCTCTCCGTCGGCAGCGCCCCACGTCAGTGCGGGAGCGTTTACGGGATAGTCGAGCAGTGCTTTCAGCTCTTCGTCCAGTTTGAGGAAGGTGACCGACGCGCCCGCCATATCCAGCGAGGTCATGTAATTGCCCACAAGCGTCTTATACGTTACAAGTCCCAACTCGTCGGTGAGTTTGCGCACGGAGGAGTTGAGGATATACAGCTCGCTGAGCGGAGTTGCGCCGAAGCCGTTTACTATCACGGCTATCTCGTCGCCCTTCTTCAAGTGGATGACGGCGTTGTCTACCAAAAGATCGACCATCTTCTTGGCTATCTCGTCCGAAGTCACATAGTCGTCCGTGCTCTTACCCGGCTCGCCGTGAATGCCCACGCCGAACTCTATCTTGTCGTCCGCCAAGTCGAAAATGGGAGTGCCCTTTGCCGGAGGGGTGCAGGAAGAGAGTGCAAAACCTATGCTGGCGAGGTTGTCTATCGCCTTTTGAGCCACGCGCTTTACCTCTTTGAGGTCCTTGCCCTGCTCCGCCGCCGCGCCCGCTATCTTGTGCACGAACACCGTGCCCGCCACGCCGCGTCTGCCTACGACGTAGTCATCGTTGGTATAGGAGCTGCCCTGAACCGCCACGTCATCGTTCACGAATACGCGCTCTATATTCAGACCTTCGTCCTCCGTGGCGTCTGCGCCGGCGCCGTTGAAGTTCATGCAGTCGCCCGAATAGTTCTTGATTATCATCAGCGTGCCCTTGTCGGACGCGGTGAGTTTGAGGGCGTTGTATATCTGCACCTGCGAGGGGGACGCGAACACGTCGCCGCATACGGCGGCGTCCAGCATACCCGTGCCCACAAAGCCCGCATGGGCGGGTTCATGTCCCGAACCGCCGCCCGAAATCAGGGTGACCTTGTCGGGATTTATCTCCTTTTTCTTGACGATCTTGTATTTTTCCACAAATTCCAGTTCGGGATGCGCCAAGGCTATGCCGCGGCACATATCCATAACGTAGGATTCGGGGGTGTTCATTATCTTTTTCATGCCTTACTCTCCGTACTTTGCCGCGCTGCCTATCTTGTCCGCCGCGATGATCGCAGCCGCTACCATGTCCGTATTTACGGGGAAAGGCATTGCGTGAATGGATTCTTCCGCTATGCAGGACTTTTCAGCCACCGCCTGCAACTCCTCCTTGCTTATGGAATCCACGCCTATATCTTTAAGACATACGGGCAGACCCACATCCAGGCAGAAATCTATCACTTCATACAGCTCTTCTTCGGGCGCGTTCTCCAAAACCAGCTGGCAGATGGTGCCGAACGCCACCTTCTCGCCGTGATAGTAATGGTGCGTGCCGGGCAGTACGGTGAGTCCGTCGTGTATGGCGTGCGCCGCCGCCAGACCGCCGCTTTCAAAGCCCAAGCCGGAAAGCAGGATATTCGTTTCTATGATATTTTCAAGTGCGGGAGTTACCACCTTGCACTCGCAAGCCGCCTTAGCTTTCCTGCCGTCGGACAGCAGAGTGCGATAGCACAGCTCCGCCAAAGCCATAGCCGCCATAGTGCCCTTTGTCGTGGGACAAGGACCCGGCTTCATGCCGTCGGGACGGGAAGAATTGCGTGCGCCGCAGGGCAAACCCGCATTTACGTTGCTGCAAGAAGCATGAGTCGCTCTGGCTTCAAAATAGGTGGACAGCGCGTCGCCCATGCCCGAAACCAAAAATCTGACGGGAGCGTTGGCTATGACGGTGGTGTCTATCATTACCACGCTAGGGCTGCGCTTGAAGTAGAAGTAGTCGTCGAACGCTCCGTCCTCGGTATATACCACCGCCGAATGGGACGTGGGCGC
>CALWRK010000039.1 GCA_944383935.1 uncultured Clostridia bacterium | reverse complement strand
ACTCTGAAAAAATCGTTAGATTTTTCGGAAGTTCGCAGCTATGAATTAAGTCAAACTGCAATTACTCTCCGCGAAGTAAGTTGCGGTGCGGCAGCGCATTACAACCGCTTTATCATTAGTCAAATATCAGTCGTTTGCTTCCCGCGTTGATACGGCAAAAGGAGCAAGGTGGGAGGCACAAAGTGAAAAATAAAAGGGTACCAAAGGCTTGTAGCCTTGATACCCTCTTCCCTTTCATTTTTCGCTTATCTTTTTGCCAATATCATCGCCCCCATAGGCGCCACGGGTATATCCCCGAAATCGTGCTCCCTATCCGTGAGCAAATCGACATACTTGCCGTCTATGTAGTGAGTGAGCACGTTATTGCTGCTGTTTACAAGCACGGTTATCTCCCTTGAACGTGCGAGGCGATGGAACACCGCCATGCCGTTACCCGTTTCCAGGTATGTGGTACCGCGGAACACGCTGGCATATTTTTTGCGGATTCTGCCCAACTTCTTATACAGGGAGAATATATCCTCATCGCGCACTTTCCAGTTGACCGTCTTGCGGTTGGTGGGGTCTTCGTAGCCCTCCATGCCGCGTTCGTCACCGTAATAGATCATGGGATTGCCGGGCAGCGTATACTGCAAGACGGCAGCCATTTTCAGCCTGCGCTTGGCTATATCCTCCTCATACGGAGTCAAGACGACGTCCCTCTTTTGTTCTTTGGACAATTCGGACACATCCTTTCCCGAAAGCACGCTCTTTATCCTTGCGGTGTCGTGCGAGCCGAGCAAAGTAAAGCAGGTATCGAGCGCGCGCTTGGGGTAGTGATCCATTATCTCCCCTATCTTGCCTATAAAGGTATCCGCGTCGCCTCCGCGCACAAAGTCTATGATGGCGTCTTTGAACACATAGTTCATCACTCCGTCCAGTTCTCCGCCCAGCAGATAGTGGCGGCGCTTTTCGTAACTTATCTTATTGGACGCGTCCTCCCATACCTCGCCGATGATGAGCTTTTCCTTATCCTTCTGCTTGATGGCGCGACGCAGGGCGCGAACATAGTCTTCTTCCAGCTCGTCCACCACGTCCAATCTCCAGCCGGCTATACCCATATCCGTCCACTTGCGTATTACGCCGTTCTTGTGCAACATCATGCGGCGCAGAGAGGGCGCCTTCTTGTTGAGTGTGGGGGATACGGTTACGCCCCACCAGCAACGGTATTCATCGGGAAATTTATCGAAGAAATACCAGCTGTGATAGGGAGATTTTTCCGACTGATACGCGCCCACGGTGGGATAGTTGCCAAACTTATTGAAGTATTTGCTGTCCGCGCCGGTATGGTTGAACACGCCGTCGAGTATGACTCCCATACCCTTATCCGCCGCCTTGGCGATGAGCTCTTTCAGTTTATCTTCGTTTCCGAGCAGTTTGTCCACTTTCATGTAATCGCCCGTATCGTATCTGTGGTTGGAGGAGGATTCGAAGATGGGCGTGAGGTATATCAGCGTGACTCCCAGCTGTTTGAGATAGGGCAATTTATCTATTATGCCCTGCAAATTTCCGCCGTAAAAGTCGTTCGCGCGGTATATTCCGTCCTCATCACACACGGTGAGAGGCTGATCCCACGCCTTCATCACGCCGTCTTTTTTATCAAAGACGGCGTTTTCGTCCTTGCCCTTATTAAAGCGATCCACGAAGATCTGGTAAACCAACCCGCCCTTGAACTTATCGGGCGTCTTATAGCTGGAAGAAAATACGGTGAGCTGCCAAGGTGTTTCTTTATCGTCTGCATACCTGACCTCTTCTCCCCACTCCGTTTCCAGCTTGAAGTGATAAAAGTACAGTCCGCCCGACCCCACGCGGAAGGTGACATCGTATCTGCTTACGCCATCCTCTTTCCCCTTGAAGATCATGGGATATTCGATAACGGTATGATCCGCATCGCTTTCAAGCACTACAAGCACCCTATCTATAAACACGCCGTCGCGCGAGTATACCGTAAGTGCAAGATCGTGCCCGGCGCGCAACGCGCCGAACGGGCGCTTGCATTCTTCATCCAGACAATTATAATAAAAATTGGCAGCCATAGCGTTTTACTCCCCTTATTTTTTCTTAGCCCTGCCGCCCTTTGCAGGCGCCTTTACGGGCTGTATGTGCCATATCCTGTCGGCATATTCCTTCACGCTCCTGTCGGAAGAGAAGAAGCCGGCGTTCGCCGTATTCAACAGCGACATACGCGCCCAGCGTTCCTTATCCGAATATGCCTTATCCAGTCTGTCCTGAGCGTCGCAGTATGAACCGAAGTCGGCTAGCACTTTGAAGGTATCGGTGTTTATCAAACTGTCCGCCACTTCGTTCATGGCTATGCCGTTCACGCCGTGACGCAGGGCGTCTATCACTCTCTTTATCCTGCCGTCTTCATTGTAATATTTGCTGGGCTGATAGCCTTCCCTGCTCAGCCTTTCCACCTCTTCCGCCAAAAGACCGAAGATGAAGATGTTGTCGTCGCCCACGCGCTGATGTATCTCTATATTCGCGCCGTCCATGGTGCCTATGGTCACCGCTCCGTTGACCATGAACTTCATATTGCCCGTACCGGACGCTTCTTTACCCGCCACGGATATCTGTTCGGATACGTCGGCGGCGGGAATTATCTTCTCCGCAAGCGTGACGCAGTAGTTTTCCATGAACACCACTTTCAGCTTGTCTTTGATATCCCTATCGTTGTTGACCATATTGCCCAGCTGGCAGATGAGCCTGATTATCTGCTTTGCCATGTAGTAGCTGGGCGCCGCCTTCGCGCCGAAGATATATGTGCGCGGATTCACGTCCAAATCGGGATTCTCTTTCAGACGGTAATACAGATCCATGATGTGCAACACGTTGAGCAGCTGCCTCTTATACTCGTGCAGTCTCTTCACCTGTACGTCGAAGATGGAATCGGGATTCACCTTTATACCGTTGGTCTTGCCTATAAAGTCGGCGAGCTCTTCCTTGTTCGCCCTCTTCACTTCCAGCACCTTTTTGAGCACGTCGCGGTTGCCCTTGAAGTTTTCCAGCTTTTTCAGTTCGTCGGCGTCGTCCATATACCCGCCGCCTATAAGCTCATTGACCAGTCCCGCCAGACGGGGATTGGCTTGCGCCAGCCACCTGCGGTAGGTTATGCCGTTGGTCACATTGGTGAACTTGTTCGGATACATCTTGTAGTAGTCGTCGAACACCTCGTTTTTGAGTATCTCCGAATGCAGTTCGGAAACGCCGTTTATGGTATGCGACGCGGCAAGGCACAGGTTTGCCATCTTCACCTGACCGTGTGAGAGAATGGCGTTATACGACACCTTGTTCCAGTCGTTGGGATAGAAGTTCCACAAATCCGCGCAGAAGCGGCTGTTTATCTCGGTTATTATCTGATATATGCGGGGAAGCAGCCTTTCAAAGAGGTTTGCCGGCCACTTTTCCAGCGCCTCTGCCATAACCGTATGGTTAGTGTAGGATATGGTCTTTGCAACTATGTCCCACGCCTTATCCCAATCGTAGCCGTATTCGTCCAAAAGCAGCCTCATCAGCTCGGGAATACATAACGTAGGGTGGGTATCGTTGATGTGAATTGCCACTTTATCCGCAAAATTGTCCAAAGTACCGTACTGGCTGAGATGCTGTTTGATTATGGACTGCATGGACGCGGATACGAAGAAGTATTGCTGTTTTAATCTGAGCATCTTGCCTTCCGTATGGTGGTCGGCGGGATACAGTACCCTGCATATACTCTCCGCAAGCGCCTGCGCTTCCGTGGACTTGACATACTGCCCTTCGGAAAAGAGTTGCATATCGAACACCTTGGGTGCGCTTGCCGCCCACAGTCTCAGCTTATTCACCGCGAAAGTGTGGTAACCGCTTATATTCATATCATATGGGGTAGCCTCCACGATGTCGCTGTCTATATAATCAATATACAGCCTGCCGTTCTCCCACCTCTGATTTATCCTGCCTCCGAAGCGCACTTGGAAAGTGTCCTCCCTGCGCGGAGCCAGCCATACTGCGCCGTCGGTGAGCCATTCGTCGGGCAGTTCCAGCTGCCAGCCGTCTGCTATCTTCTGTTTGAATATGCCGTAGTCGTATTTGATGGAAAATCCGCTTGCCGCATAGCCCAGATTGGTCAGCGATTCCATATACGCCGCCGCCAATCTGCCCAAACCGCCGTTACCCAAGCCCGCGTCCGGCTCGTTTGCATAGATGTCCTCTATGTCCCAACCGTACTCTTTCGCAATCTCGGTAACGGGCTGTGTGAGATCGGTATTGAAAAGATGATTTTTCAGCGACCTGCCCAGCAAAAATTCCATGGACATATAGTACACTTGCTTGGTCTGCTGTTTTCTCATCTGTTGCTTGAACTCGTGCCTGCGCTCCGTCAGGATATCTCTGACGGCTATACATACACACTTATAGAATTGGTTTGAGGACGCTTCTTTCAGCGAGATGCCGAATAGCTTCATGGCATTATCCTCAATAGCTTGCTTTAATGCTTCTTTGCTTATTGCCATATTTTTCTCCGATTTCCGTATTCTTTCCCCTCATCTTATGCGGGCGCGATATGCGCCCGCGTCTTGTTCATTATATGATTTTATCGTCGCCGCGCGCCGCGCCCTATACGCTCATGTATATCTCTTCGTATTTCTTGGCGGTGGCTGCCCAGGAGTAATCCCCTTTCATGCCGTTTTCTACCACCTTTGCCCAGTCGCCCTTGAAGTCGCGGTAAAGTCCCACCGCGCGTTGAACGGCGTCCAGCATATCGTATGCGTTGTACGAATAGAATGTAAGTCCGTTGCCCTCGCCCGTATCATGATTATAGGCATGAACGGTATCTTTCAATCCTCCCGTTTCACGCACGATGGGCACGGAGCCGTAGCGCATGGCTATCAGCTGACTCAGCCCGCACGGTTCGAACTTGGACGGCATCAGGAACATATCGGACGCGCCGTATATCTTGGACGCAAGGTCGGCGGAAAAGCCGAGCACGCATCTGAGCTTTGCGGTGTGGTCGTTTTGGGCGCGTTTGAAGGTTTCTTCGTATCTCCAATCGCCCTGACCCAAGATAACCAGCTGCACGGGTAGCTGCATGATATTTTCCAGCACCGCCGCCACCAGATCAAGTCCCTTTTGCTCCGTAAGTCTGCCCACCATACCTATCATGGCGGTATCCTTGTTCTCGGGCAATCCCAGCATACGTTGGAGCGCCAGCTTGTTTTCAACCTTCTTGTCGAAGTGTTCCAAGTCATAGTTTACAAACAGCGCCTTGTCCGCGGCGGGGTCGTTTTTCGCCGTGTCTATGCCGTTGACTATGCCGCGCAATTTGTAACTGCGCTGACGGAGTATATCCTCCATCTCGTAGCCGTAATAGGGGTCGAGTATCTCTCCGGCGTAGGTGGGCGATACGGTGGTGACTATGTTGGAGCACTCTATCGCGCCCTTCATGAAGTTGGCGCAGCCCTTATACATGATAAGGCTCGCCCTGTCTGCGGGGATGCCGAGCACGTCGCTTATTATGCTGTCTCCGTACTGTCCCTGGAACTGTATATTGTGAATGGTAAAGATGGTTTTAACGCCGTTGAGCTGAGGTATGCCGCGATAGAACACATCCAGATATACGGATACGAGCGCGGTATGCCAGTCGTTGGCGTGGATGATGTCCGGATAAAATCCCGTAACAGACATACTCTCCAAGACCGCCTTGGAGAAGAACGCAAAGCGTTCCCCGTCGTCGTAGTGTCCGTATAGTCCCCTGCGCTTGAAATAATATTCGTTGTCCAGGAAGTAATATGTCACGCCCTCATACGTCTGGGTGAACACGCCGCAATACTGATTGCGCCATGCCAGCGGGACATATACGTTGCCCAGACAGCGCATCGTATGTTTGAAATCGTCGGGGATGTCGTAATACAGGGGCATTACCACCCTGCAATCATATCCGTCCGCATTCAACGCCTTGGGCAGAGATGCCGCCACGTCCGCAAGACCGCCCGTCTTTACAAAGGGCAGCGCCTCCGACGCCACAAAGAGCACCTTCTTTTTAGCCTGAGGTTTTGCCTCCTGCTTGGGTTCGGCTTTGGGCTTTACTTCCGCCTTGGCGGCTGTCTTTTTCTTTGCTTGTGCCATTTTTCTTCCCTCCTTTACGTTTATTTTATACTGTCTTACCCTTTACTATCACCATAGGGTAGGTTTCATATCCGCTTATCTTCTTGTCCTCCGTGATGGTCACGTCCTTGTCCGCTATGATATAGCTCATCTTGGCGCCCGAGCAGACCTTGCCGCCCTCCATGACGATGGAGTTTTCTATCACGGCGCCCGCTTCCACCTTTACTCCGCGGAAGAGTATGGAATTGACCACCGTGCCGTTTATGTCGCAGCCGTCGGCTATGAGCGAATTTTTCACGTTCGCCCCGTCGCGATAGCGGGTGGGCACGCTGTCTTTGACCTTGGTGAAGATGGTGCCGTTGCGCGTGAACAGGTCGTTGCGCAGATTGGTGTCCAAAATGCGCATACTCTCGTGGTAGTAAGATTTGATGTCGTCTATTACACCCACATAGCCGTCCACATGATAACCGTATATCTTCAAGCTGTCTATCTTCTGTTGAAGTATATGCTTTTCAAAATCCGTATACCCCCTCTCATAACTGTCGGTAATCAGATCTATGAGCAGGTCTTTGCGCGCCATATATATGTTAAGTCCCATCTCCGCCAACGTAGAAGAAGGTGTTTGGGTTATGCGCATATCCGTAACTCTGCCCGCCATATCCTCCTTTACGATGACCTTGCGGGAGGTATTGGGGCAGGCGGTATAGGTGAGCATGGTTATATCCGCTCCCTTTTCCATATGCTTTTTGAACACGCTTTCAAAGTCTATGTTCGCGGCTATATTGGAGTTGGTCACCACCACATACTCCTCGGGGGCGTGCTGGATAAAGTCGAGCACGCTGTAAAGCGCTTCTATCTTACCCCTGTTCATGCTGCGCGCGCTGTTGGAAAAATAGGGGGGAAACACGGCTATACCGCCGTTTTTTCTGTTCAAGTCCCAATCGCGGCCCATCCTGATATGGTCGGTGAGCGAAGAGTAGTTGTTGCGGGTGATTATGCCCAAATTGGTTATCTGGCTGTTCACGAAGTTGGACAGCGTAAAGTCAATAAATCTATATCTTCCGCAGAAAGGAAGAGATGCCGTGGTGCGGTGAAGAGTGAGCTCGTTGAGCTTGGTTTCGTTGTCGCTGGCAAAGATGATACCCATTATATCGTTCATTTTCCTTCCTCCTTATTCCACCATTACGCCCGCTTCCACGACGGCGTTTTCTTCCACTTTGTAGTTGGGCGCTACCACGGATATGGCATAATGCTCGCCCTTGTCCTGCATGGCTCCCACCTTTGCGCCCGCGCCTATGTCCGCGCCGTCGCCCACTATCGCGTACGACACCTGCGCGCCCTCGCGCACCTTTGCGCCCGGCATGATTATGCTGTGTTCTATCTTCGCGCCCTTGAATATTTCCGCGCCCGTGGATATGACGCTGTGTACCACCTGCCCGTCTATCTCGCAGCCTTCCGTGACCAAGCTGTTGGATATGAGCGCGTCCACACCCGTATAGTGCGGCGGCTCCGCGGAGTTGCGCGCGTATATCTTATGGTTATCATCGTCCAAATTCAACCCGCTCTCGGGATCGAGCAAGTCCATATTCGCCTCCCAAAGGCTGTTTATCGTGCCCACGTCCTTCCAATATCCGCTGAAATTGTAGGCGTAGAGTTTGCACCCGTCGCCCAGCATGGCGGGAATGATGTTCTTGCCGAAATCGTTGGAAGATTCCTTATTCGCTTCGTCCTCTATGAGATAGCGGCGCAACTTTTCCCATGTGAAGATATATATGCCCATGGACGCGTTCGTGGACTTGGGCTTTTTGGGCTTTTCCTCGAACTCGTATATCTCCCCGTCCTCTTTGGTGTTCATGATTCCGAAGCGAGAGGCTTCTTCCAAAGTTACGTTTATGACCGCTATCGTGCAGTCCGCGCCCCTCTTTTTGTGGCTGGCAAGCATATCGGCGTAGTCCATTTTGTATATGTGGTCGCCTGAAAGCACCAGCACATACTCGGGCGAGAACTTGTCTATGAATTCTATGTTCTGGTATATGGCGTTAGCCGTACCCTTATACCAGTCCGAATTCTTTGCCTTCATATACGGAGGCAGGACGAACACTCCTCCGTTCAGTCTGTCCAAATCCCACGGCTGACCATTGCCTATGTACTGGTTGAGCGCAAAGGGCTGGTACTGCGTGAGCACGCCTATGGTGTCTATGCCCGAATTGATGCAGTTGGACAGCGGAAAGTCGATGATGCGATACTTGCCGCCGAACGAAACCGCCGGCTTAGCCACGTTTTTTGTCAGCGAATAAAGCCTGGTCCCCTGTCCGCCCGCAAGCAGCATTGCTACGCATTCCTTTTTTCTGGAATTCATTTTCTTTCACCTTCCTTATCAATCTTTTTTCTTTTTGATTGTTATTTTCTTCCCCGGCACCAGATAGGTTACGCTTGCCGGAGGGATGTCTATGGTTATGTGATATTCCTGAGAGTGCATTCCGCCCTCTTTTGCCGAATATGCGGGGGTATAGCCCTTGCCTCCGTATTTGGCGTCTGTACTGCACAAAGCCACCTTATACTCGCGCGCCTGCGGTATACCCATGTCGTATCCCCTGCGCTCCACGGGCGAGAAATTAAACACCGCCACCGTGTGGTTCCCCTTGTTGTCGTAGCGCACGAAAGACACGATATTCTGAGTGTTGTCGTCCACGACTATCCACTTAAAGCCGTCGTAAGAAGTATCCAGCTCATACATCTCGTGATGTTTGAGGTAGTATGCGTTCAAATCTTTCACGAAATTCTGCATATTCCTGTGCGCGGGATAGTCGAGTAAAAACCAATCCAGCTGTTTGTGGTAGTCCCACTCTATAAACTGGGCGAACTCCCCGCCCATGAACAACAGTTTTTTGCCGGGGTGCGCCATCATAAAGCCCAAAAACGTCTTTAATCCCTCGAATTTTTCCTCGTACTCGCCCGGCATCTTGTTTATAAGCGAACATTTGCCGTGCACCACCTCGTCATGAGAAAGGGGAAGTATATAGTTTTCCGAAAAGGCGTATGTTATGGCAAAGGTCACATTGTTGTGCATATCCTTGCGGAAGAAGGGATTTGCCGACACATAGCGCAACATATCGTTCATCCAGCCCATATTCCACTTGAAGTTGAAGCCCAAGCCGCCCATGTCCGCCCCCCTTGTGACCATGGGGAAAGCGGTGGATTCCTCCGCTATCATCAGTGCGCCGGGGTGCATCTTCATCATGGCGGTATTCAGCTTTTTCAAAAAGTCTATGGCTTCCAGGTTATAGTTGCCTCCGAAGGCGTTGGGACGCCACTCCTTCCTGCCGTAGTCCAAATAGAGCATACTCGCCACCGCGTCCATGCGTATGCCGTCGATGTGATATTCCGAAAGCCAGAAGGACGCAGACGAGAGCAGGAAGGATACCACCTCCTGCCTGCCGTAGTCGAACACCATCGTGCCCCACTCCTTGTGCTCGGCTTTGAGCGGATCGGTATATTCGTAAAGCGGTTTGCCGTCGAAATTGTAAAGTCCGTGCTCGTCCTTGGGGAAGTGCGCCGCCACCCAATCGAGGATAACGCCTATGCCCGCCTTGTGCAGCACGTCCACGAAATATTTGAAGTCGTCGGGCGCGCCGTAAC
>CALWRK010000038.1 GCA_944383935.1 uncultured Clostridia bacterium | reverse complement strand
ATGCATTTGCGTTCTGATTTTGTCAAAGGTGGCGAAGGTAATACTTGGAAAGTATTATCAAGGCGCATTTGGCGAAAGCAGAATGTGAAGGCGCGCACATTTGCGTGCATACACTCGCATTCGTCGGACAAAACAATTATCAAGGCGCATTTGGCAAAAGCAGGTGGTAAAGGCGCGCCCATTTGCGTGCATACGCCCGCTTTCGGCGGACAAAAAAGAAAAAAGCGACCCGTTTAGGTCGCTTGTTTCGTTTTCGTCGTCGTCCACGATTACTCCTCGCTGATAGCTTCAACGGGGCAGCCGGCAGCGCAAGCGCCGCAGGACAGGCACTTTTCGGGATCGATGGCGAACTTGCCGTCGTCGGTATCGGCGATAGCCTCAACGGGGCAGGTACCGCAGCAAGAACCGCAGCCGATGCATTTTTCCTTATCAATTACGAAAGCCATTTTGTTACCTCCATATATTCGGCACACGCCGTATTTTTCCATATTATAACACGGCGAGGACGATATGTAAATATTTTGCGGGAAAAAAGCGCATAAGTTAAGTACAGTTTAGCCTTTTCAGCCCCTTTTTGCCCGTTTTTCGGCGGAAAAGTTATGTAAAAATAACTTTTTTCACCATTTTTAACGTCCTTTTGCCCGGCAGGCTAACCCGCCCTTTTCTCCTTGTTTTCCCTGTCCTTAAAGCCGAAGGGGGAAGAGGATACGGAGGAGAAAGTGATGTCGGAGCGAATGAGTCCGTCGTCTATGAGCTCTTCACGCGTGGGGATTTTACCTTGCAAGACTTCCTCGTTGTCCAGCACTGTGTCCGAAAGCATTCCGCGCGTGAGAGAGAACTTCTCCGCCGTTAGGTCGAACAGTCGGCGCGCTCGCTTTTCCGCACGGGCGGAGCGCACCTTGATCATGACGGGAGTGAGGGAGTACTTTTTCACGCTCCCCTTGTCCTCCGCACGATAGCGCGCGTCCACCTCGTTTGGCTCCAACGCAAAATATATGCGCAGGGTGTTACCCGTCACGCTCAGGCGGGCGAGCGGATGTTTGCCGCTGTAAAAGGTCTCCCCTCCCCAGCTTATTCTGCTCTTTACCCGCTCGTAAGAGAGGGCGTATATCTTAAACGAACGATACAGCTCTTTCGCGCTTTCACTGCTCATGGCTAGGCGAGCGGTGAAAGAGTTGCGGAAGTGCATACGCGAGTTTATCTCCTCCACCCCTTCAAGAGGTTCTCTCATTGTGAGCAAGAGAGGACGCTTTGGCGAGGCAATAAATTCCTCTTCCATCTCCGCCTGCGCAGCGGCTATGGCGGCGACGTGCCTCTTCTTCAACAACAAGAGTGGCATGAGCAGGATAATCGCCGCCTCCGCGCACGCTATTATAAAGCCGAGCGGATAGAAGAACATTCCGCTTGAAAAGGGAGCAAACGCAAATACGGGCACGCTGCGCTTTTTTATCGCCCTGCCTATAACCGCCGCTTCGATAAGCAGGACGATGAGTAGCGCTACATCCACTATTACCCAAAAATATCTGCCGCCGATGTCTGTTATCACCGTTATCGCCGCTGAAGTATAGCGCGCCGTCAAGGTTATATCGCCTATACTGCCTACGGGGATATCCGCTACTTCCTCTCCCTCTTCGTTCACCCAGCCGCCGAAGGTCATGCCCGCCAGCTCTATATCCTCTTCTCCGGGAAGGGCTGCGCCGCTCTCCACCGTATAGGTGAGCACGGGAGAAAAGCCCTCCGCAAAGGCTCCCTCGCCCAGATTGAAAGTTATATTGTAAGTGATGGGTGAAAAGCGGGAGTAGAGGCATATGTCGCCGCTGCCTGATAGGTCGGTCACCTCCTCTCCGCCCTCGGAAGCGGTGAACCAGCCCTCGAAGGTGTAGCCGCGCCTGTCGGGAGAAGGCAGGCTTCCCGTCCGTGCGCCCACGGAGATGTCCGCTCCATCAACCAGCACCAGTAGATCCGCCGTGAGCAGGTGATCCGCCCAATTCACATAGGCGTTTAATGGGGAATTGAGGGCGCTTAGGTCAGGGTACGCTCCCCAATCTTCGCCTCCCTGCGTAAATAGAGAAAATGCGTCCGATATATCTGTTCTTGTCAGTTCTTCCGACGTAATTGCCCTTATGTCCAGCACGGCGTTGCCCGCCTGGGAATAGCCGCGGTCGCACTTGCTTTCTATGTAGTAGCAATTCTCCGCTCTTCCCCTCCCGGCGTAGCCCACGATACCGCCCCTGCCGGTGCTCTCCACGTCGGATACGGCATAGCAGTTGCTCACGCTCCCGTCGTAGTCGTTAGTGGCGCATATGCCGCCGGCAAACCTGTTTTCCCCCTGAGTGCGCACGCTTCCGATGTGGTAGCAATCGTATATCTCCCCCCTGTTCTCCCCGACTATGCCGCCCGCGTAGTTATCCGCACTCACGACTCCGAAGTGGTAGCACTCCTCCACCTTTCCCCTGTCGTTGAATCCGACAACTCCGCCGACTGCCTGCTCTCCGCTCATGTCGCCGTGGACGCCCAAACGGCGCACCGTGCCCAAAGACAGATAGCCCACGGGAGAAGAGTAATCCCCGCCCGCAATGTCGGCAAATACGATGTGCCCTCCTCCTTCCAGTGTGCCGCAGAAGGGGGAGTCCTTGTCACCGAGAGGGAGGATATCTCCGTCTATGTCGCTTGTGAGTGTGACCGTCTTGCCGAAAAAGTCCTCTCCCGCCTGCACGCGCGCAGCCAAGTCGTTCCACTCTTCCGCCGAAGATACGGTATATCCCTCCTCATCGACCGCCGACGCATACGCCGCCAAAGGCGCATATGTAGTCCCTGCGGGTATGATAAGGGCGAAGAGTAAAACAAATGCCGCGCACACCAAGACGGCGCACGCGGTCATTATCATAAACGTTCTTTTTTCCATAACTGCCCTCCTTGCGGCGAGGGCAGAACTCGCCTCAGTTTTCCTCCGACTCCTCCTCGCTGTCCTCATGAACCGCAGAACGTGAGGGCATCTCGAATTCGCCGAGCTTATAGACCTTTATCTCTATCCCGCCGTCCTTGTTCTCCAAGCTGGCGCGAATCTGCCTTTTAAGCAGGTCTACGCCCTCTACTTTAACACTTCCGTCCGCAGTTTTGACGCGTGCGCCAACCTTAGGCATAAGTTTACAAGTTTCGGCATAATAATCGTTCTCATACCTCAAACAGCACATGAGTTTTCCGCACATACCGCTCACCTTTGTGGGGTTGAGAGAGAGATTTTGGTTCTTTGCCATCTTCACCGTGACCTTCTCATACTCATTTAGATAGGTTATGCAGCAGCAGGGCATACCGCAAGGGGCGAGAGAACCGCGCAGACGTATATCGTCGCGCTCGTATATCTGCCTCAGCTCTATCCTCGTGTGCAAAGCTCCGGCGATGTCCCTGACCAGTTCGCGGAAGTCCACCCTGCCGTCTGCGGTGAAAAATATGGTCACCTTACTGCGATCGAAGGCGTATTCCGCGCTTACCAGCTTCATGTTCAGCTTGTGCTTTTCCACCTTTTGCGCGGTGACTTTCAGAGCTTCTTTTCCCAGCCTCTCGTTTTCTTCCGCGCGCAGATCGTCCTCCTTGCTCGCGCGCCTGACCACGGGTTTGAGGGGGGAAGACACCTCTTTTTCGTCCACTTCGCTGTTGGCTATGCTCACCTTTCCCCACTCCTGACCGCGCGCGGTTTCCACTATCACATGATCGCCCACATTGAGCGCGAGAGTGCCCGGGTCGAAGTAGTACGTCTTGCCGTTGTTCTTAAATCTGACTCCTACAATCAGCGACATTTATATTTGACCTCCAAAATTCCGAATAATAAAGTGTCCAGCACGGCGGAGGGCGCACAGTTGCTCTCCATTCGCTTGCGGCAGTCGTTCACCAAATACTCGCACTGCGCCAAAGCGGCATGGTTAAACCCTTTGGCGATGAGGGAGATGCCTCCGCTGCCGCGCGTAAGTCCGCGCTTATATTTTTCTATCATGTCCAGCACTATCTCCGTCACGTCCAGATAGCGCAGCACATGGTCCTTGTCCTGTTTGAGCCTTATCTCTTCGCGAGCCACGCCGCCGCTCTTCGCCATACTGCCCAGCAGGGAGATGATGTTGTCCGCTTCCATGGCAAATTCCCCGTCCGCCGCGAATTTGACGGCTCGGGAGATGTTCCCTCCCGCATATGCCGCCGCACGCGCCACGTTGTCGCTCTCCCCGTATTCCGCACTCAGCGCCTCTTCCAAACGCCTCTGATCCACGCCCGTATAATACAGCTTCTTACAGCGCGATTTCAACGTTTCCGTCACGGCGGAGGGTTTGATTATACCCATGATGAACATCACGCCATCGGGAGGTTCTTCCACCGTTTTGAGCAGTTTGTTCTGCGCCGCCGGCAAGGTCTTGTCCAATTCGGAGATGATATATATCTTCCTGCCGCCTTCCACCGAATACTTGCCGGAATCCTCCACTATCTCCTCAACGCCCGCCACGTCCAGCTTGCCTTGATAAAACTTCACATCGGGATGCACGCCGCCTTCCAGCGCCCTGCAAGCGGCGCATTCTCCGCAGCCGCCCTCCTTACACACGGCGATCTTCACCATCTCGCGCATTATCCAATCCATGGCGTCAAAATCGTCCCCGAACAGGGCGTATGCGTGCGAGAGTGCTCCCTCCTTTCTATCCCGCCTGAACACTTCCAGCGGAGTGCAGTCGTAGAGTAGCGCCTTGTAGTCTATCATATCGCGCCCCTCTCTTTGAGCAGCTGCATTACCAACTCGTGCACCCTTTGGGCGCCCTCGCCTGCCGGTACGCACGCCACTCGCTCGGGATATCTTTCCGCTATGCGCTTATATCCCTCGTATACTTTGGCGTGAAATTGTATGCCCGCCTGTTCCAGCCTGTCCTTACTGTCCGCTCCGCCCTTGCGTTTGAACGCGGATACGGGATCCAAATCCAAAAATACGGTGAGGTCGGGTTTGAGCCCTCCGCACGCTATGTCCGAAAGAGTTTCCACCATGTCCGCTCCCAGTCCGCGGGCATATCCCTGATACGCCAGCGTGGAATCGGTAAACCTATCGCAAATCACCGTCTTTCCCTCTCTGAGCGCGGGCTTTATCACCTCTTCCACCAGCTGCGCGCGAGAGGCGGAGTACAGCAACACTTCGCATATACCGCTCATCCCCTCGTTCTTCACGTCCAATATTATGCGACGAATCTGTTCGGAGATGGCGGTGCCGCCCGGCTCGCGCAGGAAGAGTACGTCCTCCCTGCCGGCAAACGCCTGTTTGAGCAAGTCCACCTGCGTGGTCTTTCCCACGCCCTCGCAACCTTCTATCGTGATAAATTTTCCCTTCGACATAAATTTATTCTAACACAATTACCCTGCCATATGCAAGCGGCGAAAGGCGGGAAGCGTTTTCCTTTATAAATCTCACCGCCCTATCGTCCAATATATCCCCGCGGCGAATTACCGGCACTCCGGGAGGATAGAGGCAAATATCCGCTCCGCTCACCTTTCCCGCACACTTGTCTATCTCGCATATCGCGACCGCGCCGTCCGTCCTCCCGCTCCCGATCAGCCTAAGCTTAGGCAACCTTTTAAGCGGTTTCGGCGTGATCTTTTCCAGCGCGGACGCCAGCTTTTCCAGCCCATTTACGTTGTGACTTGTGATTATGAGAACCAGCTTTTCTCCGATGGCGGCTTCGCAATATATGCCGCTTTTTTCCAGTTTGTGCATGACGTATTCCGCATCCCCGTTGCAGTTTATGACGAGGCGTGAAAAGTCGTCCGTCCTTTCCCTTTCATATCCCTTAGGAAGGGTGAGCGCACATATTCTGCGCTTGATCTCCCCGTATATCTCCTCCCCGTACCTTTCCAGCTTGGCGCGGGCGAAGTCGATGGACGCCATTGCGAGGTAGGAGGGCGAGGTGGTGTGCACCAGCGAACGATAAAAGTGCATTTCCTCCGCACTCTCCCCGTTTGCGCACAGCACCGCTCCGCCTCCGAACACGTCCGTGGTCTTGTGCATGGACACAAAGGATACGTCCGCCTTTGACGTGAGCGATTCGGGCAACAACCGAGAAAAGACGTAGTGCGCGCCGTGAGCGCAGTCTGCAAAACTTTTTACGCGATACTTCTTGCAAAGCCGCACGATCTCCTCTCCCCCGTTCACCTCTCCCATATAGTTCGGAGATGTGAAAAACAGCCCGGCTGCTCCCCTCTTCAACCTCTCTTCCAGCCCTTCTTCGGGAACGTATTCCGCCCGCATTCCCAAAAGCTGTAAGCCGGAGAAGAAAGAGTAGTGCATATCTCCCGTATATAATATGTTACCGCGCGTGCACGCAAGCGAGCGGGCGTATGCGAGCGCGGCGTGCATACACGAAGTGGAGCCGCAAGTGAACATATACGCCCTATCGCACCCGTAGGCGCGGGCAAGCAACCCTTCCGCCTCCGCTATCGCTCCGGAGGGAGAGAGCAGATTGTCGGCGCCGCTCAATTCAGTGAGGTCATACTTTGCGCTTGCGAAAAGTTCCTCCCCCTCTCCGCCGTGCCCGGGCATATGAAAGCGCAGCTTATCCCTTTTCGATAGCAAAAGCACCGCTTGATAAAGCGGCGCCATTTGAGTGAAATTATCTTCCATCAGTCTTTCTTTATCGGCTTCATCGTGGGGAAGAGCAATACGTCCCTGATGCTCGCCTGGTCGGTGAAGAACATCACCATTCTGTCCACGCCTATGCCCAGACCGCCCGTGGGAGGAAGTCCGTACATGAGCGCGTTCACATAATCTTCGTCCATCATCTGCGCCTCGTCATCCCCTTTCTGCCTCTCCTTCACCTGCGCCAAGAAGCGCTCGCGCTGGTCTAGCGGATCGTTCAACTCTGAAAATGCATTGCCCATCTCGCGCGCGGTGATAAAGAATTCAAACCTCTCCGTAAGGCGGGGATCGGAAGCCTTCTTCTTAGCAAGCGGAGATACCTCCACGGGATAGTCGAGTATAAAAGTGGGCTGGATGAGCTTTTCCTCCACCACCCTGTCGAATACCTCATACAGCAGCCTGCCCCATGTGAGTTCTTTGGGCAGTTCCACGCCCGCGTCCTTTGCCTGCTTTGCCAATTTATCCAAGTCGTTGCAACCAAAGTCTATTCCCGCATACTCCTTAACCGCGTCCACCATGGTCAGCCGACGCCAAGGGGATGTGAGGTCCACCTCTACGCCCTGATAGCTTATCTTGCGAGTGCCGCACACGATATCGGCTATGTATCCGAATAGCTGTTCGGTCAAATCCATCATGGTATTGTAATCCGCATACGCCTGATACAGCTCCACCGTGGTAAATTCGGGATTGTGCTTGGGGTCCATGCCCTCGTTGCGGAAGAGTCTGCCTATCTCGTACACCTTTTCAAACCCGCCTACGATTAGCCTTTTGAGATATAGTTCGGGGGCTATACGCATATACATATCCATATCCAGCGTGTTGTGATGGGTGATGAAAGGACGCGCGGAGGCGCCGCCCGCTATGGTGTTCAAAATGGGCGTTTCCACCTCTATAAAGCCCTTGCCGTCCAAAAAGCTGCGTATGCAGCCGATTATGCGGCTGCGCTTTACGAACACCTCTTTCACCTCGGGATTTGCGATGAGATCCACATACCTCTGGCGATAACGTGTATCCGTATCTTTAAGCCCGTGATATTTCTCCGGCAGCGGCATGAGCGACTTTGCCAAAAGTTCCAAAGACTTTGCGTGCACGGATATCTCGCCCGTCTTTGTGGTGAACACGACGCCCTCCACGCCGATGATGTCGCCTATATCCGACTTTTTGAATTCGGCATACGCCTCATCGCCAAGATCGTCCCTGCTGACGTACAACTGAATGGTCCCGGAAAAGTCGAGCAGCTTGGCAAAACTCGCCTTGCCCATAACGCGTTTTGCAATCATGCGCCCGGCTATCTTCACCTGCTTGCCCTCGTATTCGTCATATCTGCTCTTTATGTCCGCGCTCTCCGCATTTTTATCAAAGCGGACGATTTTGAAGGGATCCCTACCCTCCGCAACCAATGCGGCCAGCTTTTCGCGGCGAATACGCATCGCCTCTCCCAGTTCTCTCAGTTCGTCGTTTTCCATGTCATCTTCCTTCTTATTTGATGTCGAGTATCTTTACTTTGTAGGGCTCTGCCACATTCGTGACTTCAGCCACAGCGCCCTTTTTCTTACCTATGATTGCCATTGCAAGGGGGGATTCGTTGCTGAGTTTGTGCTCGCTGAAAGAAGCCTCGCTGGTGCCCACTATCGTCCATTCTTCCTCTTCGTTATAGGTCATGTCCAACAGCGTGACCGTGCAGCCTATCGTAACCGTCTTGCCTCCCTGTACTTCCTCTATGACCACGGCGTTTTCTATTTGGAGTTCCGTCTTCTTTATCTCCGCTTCTATCATAGCCTGCTCGTCCTTTGCGGCGTCGTATTCGGCGTTTTCGGACAGATCTCCGTACTCCCTCGCCTGCTTTATCCTCTCGGACGCTTCCGGCCTCTTTACCGTTTTGAGTTCGTTGAGCTTTTCTTTGAGCTCGTCCAGACCTTTTTGAGTTATATAAAACTCATTTGCCATATTTTACCCCTCCTGTCTGTTCATGTAATAGCTAAGCACATAAAGGCTTTCGCTCATAGATATATTCTCCACCAGCACGTCGCCGGGCAAATCCAGCTCCGTAGGTGCAAAATTCCATATGTTCTTCACGCCGGCGTTTACCACTTGTTGCGCCGCCTGTGCCGCCGCCGTCCTGGGCGTGGCGATTACGGCGATATCCACCTTGTTTGCCGCGCAGTAGTCGGCAAGCTGCGACATATTCATCACTTTCACTTCCCCCAGGTCTATGCCCTCCGGAGCTATGTCGAACACCGCGCACACCTTGAACGCCTCTCCGAAGCCCTTGTAGCCGGCGATTGCCCTGCCTATGTTACCTGCTCCGATGATTATCATGTTGTGCATTTTGTTCAGCCCCATAATGTTCTCCAACTCCGCTTTCAGCTTTTGGACGTCATAGCCGTACCCCTGCTGCCCGTACGCGCCGAAACTGCAAAAGTCCTGCCTTACCTGCGAGGCGGTAAAGTCCATCAACTGAGCTATTGCGGTTGAAGACACCTTGGTCTGACCGATGCTGTCCAGGTGAGTGATAACGCGGTAGTACCTGGGAAGTCTTTTGATTATGACCGGCGATACCGTCTTTTCCACCTTATTTTGCCTCCTTAACACATAAGTATATAACATTTTATTTCATTAAAGAGATTTTGTCAACTGTTTTTCCCTCCAAAATTACACTCCCTCTCAAAGCAAATATTTACCATGAAACGCTTTTATCAAAAGGGAAAATGTGCTATAATCCGATTATGAGCAAAAACGTTACCATATGGGCAAAAATAATGCAAGACGGCAAGGTCTTTCACGACATCATGTATACGGGAGATATGTTCTATGACGAGGACTCCTTTCACGAGTGCCTGCGCGACATATGCGATAAACTGGACATCCCCACGCCCGTACTCCTGCCCCAGCACTTTGCCAACTTCATACGCTTTCACAACTGCCGCTTTTACGAGTGGGACTTTGTGGAGAGTTTTCCGTATGAGAGATTTGTAATTGAAGATGCGACAAATTAAATAGATAAGCGAAAAATAAAAGGGAAGAGGGTATCAAGGTATCCTCTCTTATATCTTTCTTCAAGGCGGTTAAGGGTGCGGCGTCACGTTGCCGACTTGAAAAAATCATTATTCACTTGCTCTTCCTCTTCAATTATGATACAATACTTGCACGGGAGGAATTTATGTCGTTTTGCGCTTTAAGTGCCCGCTGGGGATTGAACGGAATATGTGCCGTGGACAACAAATTTATCACGGACTGGCTACCCGAGGCAAAGGGCGAGTATGTGAAGGTGTATCTAACCGGACTTTATCTGTGTTCGGCGATAGATTCTCCGATAAATTCCGTGCAGTCCATGGCGGAATTTCTCTCCATG
>CALWRK010000037.1 GCA_944383935.1 uncultured Clostridia bacterium | reverse complement strand
TTTGCGAAGAAGCAAAGTATGATATATACATATGTTACTTCAACGCGTATAAGGGGTGGAGCGCCCCGCGTTGCCGCGCCGTCTGCCTCAAAACTGAACGAAATCCACCCGCTTAAAGTGTTCTAACAGGGTTGGGGAAAGGTATATTCGAGAAAATCAATAATATATGCAAAATGTGTTCTACTGGGACCCAGTGCGGGTAAGGTCGGCATTGTGTTTACGCGCGGAAATTTTCGCAATAATCAAAAAAATGAAGCGGACGGCTCAAGCCGTCCGCCGTATTTTACAGGCATAAAAAACGCCCTTAAAAACATCTTGCCTCGGTGGAAATTATAATCGATTGGTATTTACTTTTGCATTACATGATGTTATAATGAATTAGGTTTTATATCTAAAAAGGTTTTTACCTTTTGAAAGTGGAAAATAAAACTGCGGTTTTTAAGACCTAGAGGGGATAAATTATGGAAGAAGAAAGTAAAAAGCCGGGCGTCGGCGCCAAGATAAAGGGATTTATCATGGGCGTTGTAGGCGCCGTAAAACGCTTCTTTGTGGACAACTGGAAAAAGCCTGCGGAAGGCAACTATGTATCCAGCCGCGAAGTGGTGTGCTATTCCGCCGGCGGCATAGGCGTGCAGTTTATCGCGGCTATGGCGGGGCAGGTCACGCTGAGTGCGTCGTGCTTGCTGATAGGTTCTATCTACGGGATACCGCCCACAACGCTGGCGTATATGAGCATCATCAACTCGCTGGTCCTTTTGGTGTTCCAGCCGCTCAAAGCGTGGCTGATAGACAATACCCCCGGTAAGCAGGGCAAGGCGAGGAGTTGGCTATTATGGCTTTCCCTCCCCAGCGCGGTGCTCATGTCCTCCTTGGCGTTTATGGACCCGTCTTGGGACAAAACGGTCATAGTTGTGGTAATAGCCGTGCTGTATGTGATAATGAACTGGATATATCAGTTCTACTATTCGCAGTACACGTTGCTGGCGTACCTCATCAGCCCCAACTCGCAGGAGAGGGCGAACATCATCACCATATCTTCGCTGGTATATTCCATAGCTCCCACCATAACGGGCTTTTTAATACCTCTCATCTCCAAAGGATTTGCAGGCGGACAGCTGGATATAAACCTCTACCGCGTAATAATTCCCGTATTCTGCGGCATAGGCGTGGTGCTCACCTTGATAGCCTACTTCGGCACGAAAGAGCGCGTCATCGTGCCCCGCGAATACAAGGCAAAGGTCAAGTTCTGGGACGGCATGAAAAAGTGCATGAAGAACAAGTACCTTTGGATAATCAACATCACCGTATGGTTCCAGTTCGGCAGGATTGCCGTTACGGGCGTAATCACTTGGGTATATGTCTACATATTGCAAAATGAGGGCATACAATCGGTGCTCACACTTTTGATGGGCACGGCGTCGGGCATAGGTATGTTCCTTGCGCCCTTCATAATAAAGGCGATAGGCAAGCGCAATACGGCGATAGCTTCCAACTTGCTCGTGGCGATATCTTCCGGAGTGCTCATCATCTTCCCGGACAACTTCCCATTGCTGTTTATAAGTATGTATCTTGTGAATATGGGCATAGCCGTGCAGATAATCTCCCAGCCGGCGATGAATGCGGACGCGCTCGACTATCAGCAATATAAGACGGGCGACAGGTTCGAGGGCGTATCGGGCAACTTGGGCATGATAGGTCAGGCGATCGCCATAGGTACGGGACTTTTGATCCCTTTCATTCAAGAAATGTTCGGCATAGGCGTGGGCGGCGACTACGATATGCTCTACGACCCGGCGGTGCGTGCGCCCATGTTCCGAGCATTGGCAATCGTAGCCACCGTGTGCGGCGCATTGTGCGCGGTGCCTTTCTTCTTCTGGGATTTGAGCGAGAAGAAGCACAAGGCGATAATAGAAGAACTCAAACTGCGCGCTGAAGCGCAGAATATCGCAGACGGCCATGAGGGAGAATCCGTACTTTCCAGCGGCGAAGAACTCTCCGAAGAAGAAGCAGCCAAACTGGAAGAAGAGGCAGGGAAATTGCTCGGCGCTTCGATAAACGCCTCCGAAGCTGCGGAATGCAAGGTCATAGAGGACGAAAAAGCCTGCGAAGAGCAGTCGGCGCCCGAAAGCGACGCTCCCCAAGCGGAAGGGGACAAGGATTGCGGAAGCACAGAAGAAGACGGGGAGGTGAAGTGAGATGAAACGCAAAAGCGCTATTTGTATAAGTGTAATTCTCATAATGGTTTTGGCGGCGGTATGCGGAGCGCTCGCCGGATGCGGCATCACGCTCACCGCAGACGAGGGCGCACAGGCGGTTTTGGACGCGCTTGACGCGAGCAAGGCGTTTCTCACCGACTACGACAAGGCGGAAGGGTACAGGTACTACACCAAATTTTCCACTTTGAGTGCAGACGGCAAGAGCTCGGAAACCTACTACCTCAACTATCAGCTGGGGGATAAGGATAGGTGGGAGGACTTCCTCTTTATTCGCTATACTTCCACCATCACCACCGCCGGTACGTCCGTGACCGCTTCAGAATATCTGGGCGACGTTTTGCCTGCGGGCAAGGAGGACGCAAAGGAGAACTATATCCGCGTATATACAGACGGAAACAAAGCTGCGGAGCGCATGAGCGAAGAGGAGTTTTTGGGCAGGGAGGACATACGATATCTCACCCTCGAATACATATTTGCCCTGTTCGACAACCTCACTGAGGAGAATATAGAGGTGTCCGACGCGTCCGTTTCCGGCTCCGTGACCACCGTGACCTTCTCCGTGCAAGATGAGAGCGTACCCCTTTCCGCCCACAAGAACGTGACCGTGCGCATTCTGAACGACAAGATAACATCCCTTGAAACGTACGAAACAGACGCGAGCAGCCTCACCTTGGACTATGCCATCACCTATTATGCCCCCAACGGCTCCATGCCGGAAATGGATTACGAACTCTAAGGTGTTACGAAAAATAAAAGAGGGCGCCGCGCGGCGCCCTCTTTCATGTTCAAAACTCAATTTGTCACTTTGACTTCCCGTTTATCTATCTCAACCAATCCTTCCTGCTTCATCTGACTTATCTCGCGCATCATTGCACTCCTGTCGCAGCAGATATAGTCGGCAAGGGTGGTCAGACTGAACGGCATGGTGAATTTGTCCGAGCGCGCCTTGGCGCAGTTTATGGCAAAATAGCACAGCAGTTTGTCGCGTATGCTGCGGTTAGATAGCACCTCTATCCTCTCGGAGAGGCTGCGCGCCTTGCTTGCGATTATCCCCAGCATATTGCGCACGAATAAGCTGTGGCGGAAACAGGCGTTGGAACAGCGCGAGGATACGAAATCGGCGGGGATAAAGACCACATTGCAACAAGTCTTTGCCACCACGTCCAGCATATCGCCCGTCAGATTGCCGAAAGCCAGCGTCTGTCCGAATACGTCGCCGTCCGAGAGTATCTCCAATACGGTGCGGTTGCCCGAATAGTCCACTCTCTCCAACTCCGCTTCTCCGCACAAAACCACGCCTACTTTGTCCGCGCTGCCCTCGAAAGAGCAGATTATATCGCCCGTGCGGAACTTCTTGATCTTCGCGCCGGAGCACTCCATCATGTGCTTTATATCCTCTTCCTTTATCCCTTCAAACAGCTTGCTGCTTTCCAAGGCGCAGGCTGCGGCACACTTGTCCATACCCACCTCCGAAAAAATTGATTTTTTTGATGAAAAGTTGCAGTTGCAACAACATTCTTCGCAAATATATGATACAATATATTCGACGATAAGTAAAGCGTTTTCGCGCTTTAACACAACATATTGAGGAGGTGGCAGATTATGGTAAAGGTAAACGTGGAGGGAGGCGATCTTTCCCAAGAGGAGATCAACGCATACATCTCGCGAGGTAAAAAGCAGGCGCCCGACAAGCTGCTTACGGAACTGGACATAAAACTGGACGGGGAATGGGCGGATATCTCATATCACTACACGAACCCCTCTTTTGAACGCATCCGCAGGATAACGGGATATCTCGTGGGCACTTTGGATAGGTTTAACAATGCCAAGCGCGCGGAAGAGCATGACCGCGTAAAACACAGCTTGGGTTGAAAGGGCTGAATATTACGAAAGCAAAGGAAGAGCTATTTAACTCTTCCTTTTTTTTTGCGGCGAAAATTTTGCCGCCGTTTTGAAAGTTGCAGTTGAGGTGAAATATCGCCGCAGACAGCTTTATGCGAATAAACATACGGCGTCGCCCGATAGAGAGGTTGTTGCGAGAACGGCTCAAAGAGATATGTTCGGAAAAGAACTGTGCGGGAGAATATATGGCGCGACGCGAAGGGAAATCCCGCAGGACGAAAGGGGGAGGAAGTGTCCGATAATTTACATAAACTTTACCGTTAAACTCTCTTCAAAAATATACTCTTTTTTGCGCGCTGTAATATAATACCGTGTGAGGGAAAATTGTGAAATAAATCACAAAGGTTATATGTATGACCAAAGACCTTACCGTAGGTAAACCCCTAAAATCCATTATCTTGTTCATGCTACCCATCATGATAGGCAACATCTTCCAGCAGCTTTACAGCATGGTGGACACCATCATAGTGGGGCAGACCATCTCCAACCAGGCGCTGGCGGGAGTGGGCGTGACCAATTCCATGTCGCTGCTCATCATAGGGTTTGTGCAAGGTCTTACATCCGGCTTTTCCGTCAAGACAAGTCAATGTTTCGGAGCAAGGGATGAAGAAGGCGTAAAAAAATCGCTCGCCGCTTCGTTGGCTTTGAGCACGGTCATAAGTATAGTTCTGACCTTTGTGGCGGTATATACCACCATGCCTCTCCTGCGCCTAATGCAGACGCCGGAGGACATAATCGGCTATGCCAACGACTATATCGTAGCCGTGTATTGGGGACTTGCCGCCACGGTGTTCTATAATCTCGGCTCGGCCATGCTGCGCGCGGTGGGGGACAGCCGCACGCCTCTCATCTTCTTGATATTCGCCGCGGTACTTAATGTGGGGCTGGATTTTCTGTTCATCTTGGAGTTTGATATGGGCGTAGCCGGAGCGGGCTGGGCGACAGTGCTCTCCCAAGCCATATCCGCAGTAGGCTGTTTTGTAGTAATGTTTGCAAAATTTCCCGTATATCGTATAAGGCTCAGACACTTCGTATCCAGCGTAAAATTCTACTGGCAGCACATCGCGCTCGGCTTGCCCATGGCGTTGCAATTTTCCATAATAGCCATAGGCATCATGGTTCAGCAGGCTGCGCTCAATCGGCTGGGAAGCGTAGTGGTCACGGCATACACCGCCGCAAATAAGATAGACAGTATAGTAAATCAATCTCTCGCCGCCTTGGGCAGCGCGGTGGCGACTTTCTGCGGACAGAATTACGGCGCCATGCGCTACGACAGGATTCGGCAGGGCGTCAGACTTTCCATGCTTGTGGGCATAATATGCGCGCTAATCGGATTTGCCTTTGTCGGTTTGCTTGCAAAGCCGCTCACACGTCTTTTCAGCAGCGAAATAACTCAAGAGATCCTCGACTACTCGCAGCTCTATCTGCTATGGCAGGGGGGAATGTATATCTTCCTCACGGCGATATACGTCTACCGCAACGCTTTGCAGGGTATAGGCAAGAGTACTTTCGCCATGTTGGGCGGAGCGATAGAAGTGGCTATGCGCGTGTTGGCGTCATTGCTCCTAACGAAGGCGCTTGGATATACCGGGATATGTATATCCAACCCTGCGGCGTGGATAGGCGCCGATACCTTCTTTGTAATTTCCTACTTGGCGGTTATGCGCAATCTGCGCAAACAACAGGGAATGCGTCTTTCCGCTGACGAACCGTCGGACGGAGACCATATAGAAGTGGAGCGCGCTCAGCCCGTATGCGCAGACGCGGCATTTGTCGGGCAAGAGGCAAATCGGGCGTGAGCGTTTGAAAAGTATCGAAAATAAAAGGGGCGGAGCATGGAAACTCCGCCCCTTTTACGGCAATTTTTACGGCAATTTTATCTCTCGGAAGACACCGCTTTCAGCGCTCTCGCACCCGAGGAGTTGTAGTGTGTGAGGGCAATCGTCGCGCCGCAATCTATTGCAAATGCGGCTACTCCCTCTATTCCGTCCTCGCAGGGCAGCGCCAAAGTCAAGTCGATGTCGCTTTTTGCGGAACAGAATTTTACAACGTCCTCATAGCTCGCCCCGCCGGTATTCAATATTATATAGTTTATATACGCTTCGCCCGTCATGTCGTCGCGGAACACTTTTGCAAAGGTATCCGCCAACCATGCACTGCGCTCCCAGCTTTCCGCATTCCAAGTTACGGCGAGCAGGGTGCCCGTGTTTCTCCATGCCTGCGCAAATTCTCCCATATAGTATATGGCTGTACTCTCCGTAGAGGAGTCTGAGAAGTCTATGTGCATACCTTGCAGTCCGTATCTTCTCACCGCCGCCGAAAGATTGTTCACGCTCGTGTTTCTGTTCGTGCGCAACGCGTGATAGCGCACATACGAAGGTTCTGGCACATCCCCCTCCGTATTCATCGCGTCCGCCTGCATATATATGGGCGCGGTAGTAAGGCTTTTTAAGGCGTTCACACATCGGGAAAAGTAGCTCTCTCCGCTCTCTCCGTTTACGGCGGCGTAGCTGACCGTGCCGTTACTGTCGAATAATACGTTTGCGTGCAGTACCACCGCGGACACATTTGCAAAATCGTCACGGCTCAGTTTTCCGTCCAGCAAATCCGCAGCTTCCGTCACCGCCACCGCCTGTTCGGAAGAGGCGGGCGCGTCATATACGCCCAAACTCTTCACCTTCCATTTGCCCTCGCATTTTACTTCGACGTTCAAGGTGTCTGTCGTAATTTCGGGGAAAGTGCAGTATCCGCCGCCTGAATATACGACTTTTCCTCCTGTGCCGAAGCTGACGGAGGCGTTTTCGCCGTCCACCGCTATAAACAGGGAGTTAAAGGTCTTGACCTCAGGAAATTGCACGGTGAATGACCCGTCCCCCTCTCCCTTCACAAAGGAGGGCTTGGAGCCCGATTTTCCGTTTTGCATATAAGTCGTATTCGCAGCCAAATCGGTGAGCTTTTCGGAAATCATATCCGCCGGAGAAGGCGTGCACGCACTCACCGCGACGCATAGAGCGGCAAGCAGGGCGCATATCAAAATAAATTTAGCACACTTTTTCACAACACTATTATATATTTTCGCGCGTGCAATGTCAACGATCGGGCGGCAGCGAAAGAAAATTTGACAAGCGCTCCGATTTACTGTAATATATACCCATGACCAAAAGAAGCGGCAAATTCGCCTACGGCACTTGCGACAATCTCTTCGGCTGCGCGGACAAACTGTTTTCCTCTCCGCTCTATCTGACGACATTGGTCGCGGTATGCTCCATATCTTACGCGTTCTCCGCCTATGCGGCGGGGTTTTGGCTGTGCGCCGTTGCAATGAGCATATCTTTGGTGTGCACGCGCAACGTCATGCCCGCTTTTGCGGCTTTTATCTTCTGCACCATCTCCGTAATAGAACAGTACGCCATCACCTATGAGGGCATTTTCGGCTATGCCGGAGTGCTGGCAATCGTGATCCCCGCGCTCATCTTTCACATCATAAAGTATGCTCCCGGGCGCAGGGGGTATACTCCGTGCAAGATGTTTGCGCCCCAGCTTGCGGTGTCCTGCGCGCTCCTTCTGGGCGGCGCGGGGAGCATAGGCTTAAAGGAGTATTTTTCCCTTCCTTCCATATACTATATGCTCTTTTTGGGCTTTGTCCTGCTCGCCATAATGGTCTTTTGCGACTGCGATATGCCCGCAGACAGGAGGTACGTTTCCGAATACATCGCCCGCACTCTCATGGCGGCGGCGCTTCTTTTTTGCATAATGTGGGTCATCGCGTTCATCCGCGACGGAGCGGAGGATTTTCCTTATCGTCAGTGGAAGAACAACGCGGGCAATTTTATGCTCATAGCCATGCCTCTTACCGTATGGAAGGCGGCGCGCTCCAAGTTCGGCGTCTTATACCTGTGTTTTGCCATCGTGCAGATAACGTCTGTTATACTGTCCGGTTCGCGCGGCGCCACGCTGTGTATCGTCGCGACCTTCCTCCCCACGGCAGTGTTGTATCTTCGCGCCATAAGAGGGCAAAAGGCGCGCTTTTATGCGGAGTTGGCTTTGGCGGCGGCGGGATGCGTCGTCCTGGCGTCCGTCTTTTTGACCAACGGCGCGGCACGTCTTGTAAACTTGGTGGGCGATATGGATATCTTGGACGGCAACGGCAGGGAGGAGCTTTATCTGCTCGGACTGAAAAATATGCTGGACAAACCCCTCTTCGGAGTGGGCATAGGCTACATTAACGAGCAGGCTTGGCAGCTCAACGATATGGCGATATTCTGGTACCACAGCACTCCCGTCCAGGTGGCGGCGTCCATGGGCGCGGCGGGCGGAATTGCGTACCTGTGGCAGTTTCTCGCCCGCATACGGCTTGCTCTGCACAAAAATCATTACAGCTTGACCATACTCTTGTCCTTTTTGGGTTTTGCCGGATATTCTTGCATAAATACGGGCGACTTCACGCCTCTTCCCTTCGGCGTGCTCATCGTGATGCTCATGCTGTCTTTGGAGCGTTACAATTACGACTTGCCCGCGCTCTTTAAGTCGGGACGAAATTTTATGCGCGGCAAATAAATTGCAATTTACCCGATATATGGTATAATAAAAATATGGCGAAAGTTGTTGTGGGACTCAGCGGCGGCGTAGACAGCGCCGTTGCGGCATATCTTTTGAAAAAACAGGGCTACGATGTGGTCGGACTCTTCATGCGAAACTGGGTGGAAGAAGGCGAGGACGGCGCCTGCACCGCCGACGAGGATTTTTACGACGTGCGCAGAGTGTGCAGCGTACTGGACATCCCGTATTACGGCGTGGACTTTTCTCGCGAATATTACGATAAGGTGTTCAAACATTTTCTGGAAGAGTACGAAAAGGGTAGAACACCCAATCCCGACGTGCTTTGCAATCGCGAGATAAAATTCGCCCCCTTCGCCGAGCACGCGCGCAAGCTGGGCGCGGACTTCATCGCCACCGGTCACTATTGCCGTTGTGAACATCGTGAGGACGGTAACTACCTTTTGCGTGCCGCCGACGAGAATAAGGATCAGACGTATTTTCTCAACCAAGTCACAAGTAAGCAGCTTGAAAACGTCCTCTTTCCCCTCGGCGATTTGATGAAAGGCGAGGTGAGAAAGATAGCCGAAAGCGCCGGTATCCCCGTAGCCAAAAAAAAGGACAGCACGGGCATTTGTTTTATAGGCGAGCGCAACTTTCGCAACTTTCTCGCTCAATATCTGCCTATGCAAGAAGGGGAGATGCGCACGCAGGACGGCAAAGTGGTGGGCACCCACCGCGGCGTATTTTACTATACCTTGGGTCAGCGCAGAGGTCTGGGGCTGGGCGGCATAAAGGGAGGAAAGGAGGGCGCATGGTTCGTCATAGGCAAGGATGTGAAGAACAACATCCTCTACGTTTCCCAGGGCGATGAGAGCCGCCTCTTCACTTCCGAAATCAACTGCAAGGATTTCAACTTTATTCCACGCGCCCCCAAGGAAAGGGAGTTCGATTGTATGGTGCGCATCCGCCACCGCCAGCCACTCCAAGAGGCCCGAGCCTTTCTTTTGCCGAACGACAGGGTAAAAATAATCACCAAAGCGCCTCAGCGCGCCGTATGCGCGGGACAGTATGCGGTATTGTATATAAACGAGAGGTGTTTGGGGGGAGGAGAGATAATAAGCGAAAAATGAAAATGTCACAGTTTGAAATCTTTTAACTCTCGGTTCATTTTTATTTTTCGTGTTTGCCGTACCAACGCGGTAGGCAAAGAGATTTGATAAAGCAAACCTCCGCTTTTGGCATTTATAGAGCGGCAATTTATTCTAGACCGGCGGAAGGTAAAAGATATCGCTTTTCGGAAGTGCCCGCACCGGGCCTAAGTAGAACACATTTTGCATATGTTAGTGATTTTATCGAATATACC